>NZ_DEYI01000049.1:11042-20885 GCF_002364475.1 Idiomarina sp. UBA3162 | reverse complement strand
TGCGATTCCTTATATCGTCGTTCTTATTCAGCGCGAAGGTGATGCGGGCTATACCAGTCTAGGTAGTCTGCTATTAGCGAGCGGTTTAGCTGGCCTATTGGCCGGCCGTTTTTGGGGACGTTGGTCAGATTCCGCTAGCCATCATGTGATGGCGGCGGCGTCAGTGATGTCGACGCTTGTGATGTTGATAGCCTTGGCGATTTATTATTGGTTCCCACAAGCGTTGAGCTCAATTTGGGCGGCGGGTGGTTTGATGTTCCTATCTGCGGTAGCGCACCATGGCGCGCGTGTGGGGCGCAAAACCTACCTTGTGGACATGGCGAATCAAGATAACCGTGCGCAACTGACTGCTGTATCCAATACGGTGATGGGCGTTATTCTGCTGGCCGGTATCTTACTCGGTTGGTTAGATGCGTCTTACGGTGTGGCGGCGGTATTATGGTTGCTTGTCGGTATTGGGTTGCTTGCCACACTGTCCTCGCTCTCACTTAAAAATGTGTCTGGCAGTTAGCCAGACACACTGCTGTATATTCTATTTTCCTTTAAATACCGCATATAGCCCAATAATCACGGCTACTACACCACCGATTAAGTACCACATGGTGTTATCAGTTGGCTCATTGGTGACCATTTGTGAAGCTTCAGACGCAAGTGACTGAGACGCCTCGTAAGAAAAGTACAACAAAATTGCTCCGACCACTAAAAGAATAAGACCTACGATTTTATTCATCTGATTTCACCTAAGTTGTTGTTATGTATGTAAAATAAATTAACTGCACTTATTACCATAGCATTTATTTTTTAGTTTGACGTCAGCGTTACGTCAAATGTCATATATATATTCTTCCGTAATATAAGTAAACACTGTAAATGAACTATTACAAAATGGTGAAGGAAGAGCGAGCATGAAAGAAAAAACAATAAAATTAAGTGTCATCGCGCTTGCCGTATCAGCAGTTTGCAGTGCCTCACCGGTTTTGGCACAGCAACAGCAAGCTGAAGAAGCGCCCGAAAATATTGAGCGTATCGTAACTCTGGGATCACGGGTGAACGGAAGAACGGCTACTGAGTCGGCTTCACCTGTGGATATCATCTCCAGTGAACAGCTGGCAGAGACGGGAGCAACAGAACTAGGTAAAGCGATTCAGATGAGCGCGCCCTCGTTTAACTTTTCTTCCACCACCATTTCAGATGGCTCGGATATCATTCGACCAGCGACGTTACGTGGTCTAGGACCTGACCAAGTACTTGTACTCGTCAATGGTAAACGGCGTCATCAGCAAGCCTTGGTTAACGTACAAGAGACGATCGGTAAAGGCTCGGCAGGTTATGATATCAATGCGATCCCAATCACCGCGGTTGAACGCGTAGAAATTCTGCGGGATGGCGCAGCAGCCCAATATGGCTCTGATGCTATTGCAGGTGTTATTAACATCACGCTTAAATCGAGTGACGGGGGAAGTGTAAATGCTGAAATCGGACAAACCTATGAAGGCGATGGCGAAGTCAATCAAGTCGGTTTCAACTTAGGTACGACCAATGATAAAGGCTACTTTAACTTTACCTTAGAATACCGTGATCGCGGTATGACTAACCGCGCCGCTCCCGCAACGTTAGAAGCGACCGGTGGGCAGCTAATCGGTGATTGGTGGGACCGCAATGGTGATCCTGTTGTACGTTTACATGTCGGTGATGCGGATTCAGAAAACTATTATGCATGGTTTAACTCAGCTTACACACTGAGCGGCTCTACCGAGCTCTATGCGTTTGGTGGTATCTCGTCACGCGATGGCGGATCAGCGGGCTTTTTCCGTGGACGCGGACACCCACGCACCATTGAAACAATTTACCCAGACGGTTTTTTGCCCCAACTAAAAACTGAAGCGGATGACCAGTCGTTAGCCGTTGGGGTACGTGGTGACCTACCCAATGCTTGGTTGTGGGACGCGAGCATTGTGTATGGCAAAAATGAATTCGGTTTTAACTCTGCCAACTCAGCAAACGTCAGCTGGTATTATGAGCCGGCGCCGGGCGGCGGAATATACGCCGATACGCCGACCGAGGCGTTTGATGGTGAATTAGTGTTTGACCAAACCACCTTTAACCTCGATTTTAACGGCACCATCGACGTCAATAACGAATTGCTCTACTTGGCTTTGGGGGTTGAGTTTAGAACCGATGGCTATGAGATCAATGCTGGTGATCCGGTATCTTGGGCTTACGGTCGAACTAATGATCCCTCAGTCACCATTCTGACTCCTTCCGGTGCACCGGCAGAAGCGGGTATACAAGGATTTCCAGGCTTTAGTCCGGGACAAGAAGTGGATGCCTCACGTGATAGTTATGGCGCTTACGTTGATGCCGAATATTACGTAACCCCTGACTGGTTGCTTGCCGGTGCATTACGTTACGAAGACTACGATATCGCGGGTGATAATATCTCTGGTAAGATTTCGACACGGTACGATATTACCAGTGATTTCTCGGTCCGCGGTACGTTGGCGACCGGCTTTAGAGCGCCCGGTGTGCAACAAATATATTACTCACAAGTGCTTACTAATATCGTAAATGGAACTTTGGTACAAACCGGCACTGTGTCGAATGACGATGAAGTTGCTCGTCAATTCGGTATTAATCGACTTGAGGAAGAAACATCTGAGAGCGCGAGTATTGGTATCATCAAACGTTGGCGCAACGGACTCGATCTGACCGTTGATTTGTATCAAATTAATATTGATGATCGCATCGTTATCTCAGAGCCTTTAACAGCAGATATCGGTACCGAGTTCGCAACCATACTCGACAATAACAATCTCGGTGCGGCGCAGTTCTTCACTAACTCTGTGGATACCAAAACGCAGGGCGTCGATATTATCGCGTCATATCCGACTGATGTGTTGAGTGGCGACCTGGTGTTAACTACGGCGTTGAGCTTCGTTAATACCGATGTCGAACGCGTTAACTCGGTCTCATCACTTATTCCTGCTGAGCAGATATTTAACGATACGCAAGTATTGCGTATTGAAGAAGGTCAGCCCAGTGAGAAAGCGTCTATTATGGCCGATTGGGAGCGTGATCGTTGGAGCGTTAACCTTGCATTCAACTATTTTGGTGCTGTCGAAGGTCAAGCGTTCACCGGTGTTAAACATAAGTGGGATGGAAAGTGGCTCACAGACTTGTCGGTAGGTTACGATCTGACTGAGGACTTTAAAGTGGTCGTGGGTGCAAATAACGTGTTTGATACCTACCCAGATGAATGGGGTAGTGCAGGCGTTCCGTTCTCTCAAGCAGGCTTTAAATACGGTTGGGAGACACTACCGTTCGGTATAAACGGCGGTTACTACTACGTAAAAGCGAAGTACAGCTTTTAATTGCTCACAAAAAAGCCCACCGCGAGGTGGGCTTTCAACTTCTGGTTTTGTAATCTTAATCGTTTAAGTATGAGGTTAGCATCCAGGCAGTCTTTTCTTGCTCGCGGATGTAATCACTCATCAGCGCTGAAGTGCCTTCATCATTTGCGTCATTCGCTAGATCTTGAATTTCGCGCTGTAGACGAATTGTCGTTTGATAGCTATCTAGGATGTTAGCCACACACGCACGACCATCATGAACGTCTTTGACTTCTTCGATGTCACTGGTCTTGATATAAGTTGAATAGGCATGCATCGGGCGTTGACCTAATGTCAAAATACGCTCTGCAATTTCATCAATCTTCAACAATAAATCGTCGTAGGTTTCTTCGAATTTGGCATGTAGCTCGAAAAAGCGCTCACCTTTAATATTCCAATGAAAGCCACGAACGTTCATGTAAAAAATCTGATAGTTAGACAACAACTCGTTGAGTTTGTCGGCTAATTGCTCAGCTTTTTTCTCATCTAAACCAATCACTTTTAATTGCTTCATTACTTATCTCCGGTAAAACGATGCTGTTGAACTGATACGAATCTAGCGCAATTCCGATCAGTTTTGTAGTGTGGCATCGCGTTTACCATCGCGAATATGCGCTTCACCTCGCTGTTTAGCGAGCTGGATCTGGCGCTCGCGTTCGGCATAGCGTGCTTTTTGCTCTTCGGTTGTTTTATCGTAACAGTGTGGACAACTGACACCTTTCACATAATGTTCCGATTGCTTCTCTTCATCAGTGATAGGCATGCGGCACGCATAGCACTGGTCGTACGCACCTTGCTCTAAACCGTGTTTTACCGTTACACGCTGGTCAAAAACAAAGCACTCACCATCCCAAAGGCTGGTTTCCTCGGGCACCATTTCTAGATATTTTAAGATGCCGCCCTTTAAATGATAGACCTCATCAAACCCTTGCTCTTTCAAGTAAGCCGTGGATTTTTCGCATCGAATACCACCGGTACAAAACATGGCTACTTTTTTGTGTTTAGACGGGTCTAGGTGCTCCTTGACGTATTCAGGGAACTCACGGAACGTTTCCGTTTTTGGGTTGACCGAGCCTTTGAACGTGCCTACCGCGTATTCGTACTCGTTACGCGTATCAATTAAAAGCACTTCGGGATCTGAGATAAGGTCGTTCCACTTTTCTGGCTCGACATAAGTGCCCACGGTGTTTTTCGGATCCACCCAATCGACGCCCATGGTGACAATTTCGTTTTTAAGCTTTACCTTGGTGCGATAGAACGCTTGTTCATCGCTTGGTGACTCTTTATGCTCAATACCAGCGAGGCGTTCATCTGCGTTGATATGAGCCAATACATTATCAATGCCTTGGCGAGTACCACAGATAGTACCGTTGATGCCCTCACGTGCGAGCAATAATGTGCCTTTAACATCATTCTCTAACATCACTTGGTAGAGCGGTTCACGGAGCGCTTCAAAGTCGTTGAGTTCAACGAACTTGTAGAGGGCTGCACAGATATACATGTTTACTTCCTTTTTCAGCAGGTCGGATCGCAAATCCGAGGCGTTAAAATCGGGCGGATTATAACCAAATTAGAGCGTTATGTGTAGGGGGCCAAGTTGGGCGTTGAGGATATCTGGTTTAGTTTATTGGTGGGCCTTTCGTTTTTGACATCACTATTGAGTGCTGTCGCAGGTGCGGGGGGTGGGGCTGTACTTATTGCCGTATTAGCTTCGGTATTGCCCGCGCATGCAATCATCCCCGTGCACGGTTTTGTGCAAATGGGATCGAATGTAGGACGTTCAGCGCTGACGTGGCGGCATATTGATTGGCCTACCGTTATTTGGTTTGTGCCCTTTGGACTGGTCGGAACCTTGCTGGGTAGTCTCGTATTGCTGCAATTACCGCAACATTGGTTACAGTTGAGTATTGCTGGGTTCCTGTTGTTTTTAACCTGGGGCCCGCAGTTACCTAAATTAATTTTGGGACGTGTTGGTTTAGCGCTTGGCGCCGCATTATGTGGCTTTATTTCGCTGTTTGTTGGTGCTTCAGGGCCCGTGGTCGCCAGTTTCGTAAAAGCACGCTTTGATCATAGGCATACGGTGGTGGCGACATTTGCCGCTATTATGACAATGCAACATGCGCCGAAAGCTTTTGTCTTCGGCGCACAAGGATTTGTCTTTGAGCAGTGGTGGTTACTTATCATGTGTATGATAGCCGCCGGCTTTTTAGGAACCTACATGGGGGTTCGCTGGTTAAAGAGAATGACTAATCGACACTTCGACCAACTCTTTAAATGGGTGATCACTTTACTCGCTCTGCGTTTGCTTTGGACTGCCTTTTAGACGTTTATCCCAGCGTTGCCGAGCATAACGACGGAGGCTTGCGATATTATCGGTTTCGTCCATTATGGGCGTACCTAAAATGGTCTCGATGATATCCTCTAAAGTAATTAACCCAAGCCAACTTCCATGCTCATCATACACCAAACACATATGCTGGCGCTCTTGCAGCAGGTGCGCCATTAAGGCTTCAACACTCACCGTTTCCGTGACAATTTCAACTGGGCGTGTGAGTTCAGCAAGGGTTGTTTCCTGATCGGCTTCTAGCGCGTCACTGCGAAACAAGATTCCATGCGGCTCCTCGTCAGCATCGATGACTGGAAATCGAGAAAAGGGTAGTTGTTTAGTGTGCTTGTAGAACTCGCCAATGGTCATATCTGGGCGCACTGTCTCGCATACTGTGCGCGGCGTCATGACTTGTTTCACGCGAATATCGTGTAGATCTAGAATATTCCAGATAACTCGGCGCTCGTCCTCATCCAGCGCATTTTGCTCGAGTCCCATGGTCGCCATCGCTTTGATTTCTGAGCGTACATCGATATCTGCTTCATTGGCGCCAATACGTTTGGTAATTTGATCGGACAGCCAGATAAAAGGTTTAAGACTGGTGATTAAGAAGTTCAAAATACCCGGTAGTAGAGGCGCGAGCGAACGCCAAAATTTTGCACCGATAGTTTTCGGAATGATTTCTGACAGAATCAAAATCAGTAATGTCATGACTGCACTCGCGGCACCGAGATAACCATCTCCGAATACAACACCAACTTGGGCGCCTACACCTGCTGCACCGGCCGTATGCGCGATCGTATTGAGGGTTAAGATAGCGGCGAGTGGGCGATCAATTGTCTGTTTCAATTTTGATAGCTGTTTGTGCAGCTTTGGACGCTGTTCTTTGAGACCAGCAATGTAGCTTGGTGTAATCGACAGCAACGACGCTTCAAGCATGGAGCACAAAAACGATACACCAATAGCTATAAACGCAAATACAATCAGCAAAAACATGAATGAGTACCTATACGAGTTGAACGCCGATAATAACCATTGCGGCTATAAGTACAACCCCCCAGCCAAGCTTAATAGCGTGTTTTTGCCACCATTTTTGTGCATAAGGGCCTAACCAGAGAGCCAGTAACGCCAGTCCATAATAGCGAATGCCGCGTGATAGCGCCGACGCCAGCATGAACATGACAAAGGAGTAGTCAACGGCGCCGGCAGCTAACATCGCTGTTTGGAAGGGAACGGGTGTCACGCCCACTAAAAATACGGCCCAGAAGCCTTGAGCTTCGAGTGTACTTTTAAATTGTTCAAAAGAATCTTCAATACCAAAATAATTGATTGCCCAAACGCCTGCCGTATCCATGAATGCTTGACCCACAAAATAGCCAGCGGTCGCTCCTGTTAGACAACCCGCTAGCGCGACAGAAGCAATGAGCCAAATACGCTGGCGCTCAACAAGCATATATGGCACTAATATGAGTTCTAAAGGAATAGGTATAATGGTGGCTTCCAGCGCTGAGAAGAAAAATAAAAGTACCAGTGCATGAGGCGAGTCAATGAGTTTCTGGAACCACTTGTTCGCTTTTTTATCATCCGGTTCAATTTTCTGCGCTGAAGCAGGCTCGTTACTCACTTTAGGTATCCTTTTTACTCGATTAAGTTAATCGTATCGTTATACTGCATAAATTGGAATTTAGTGGATCGTAAAGTCGAAAAATTTCGTAAACTAAACCCAGAATGAAGTTAATAAGGTGTTTCCTCAATGAATTATCGTGGTAATAGCGCGTTCTCGCATCAACAAGCTGATAAAGTCGGTGTTTTGCTCACTAACCTAGGTACGCCCGACGCGCCCACTAAAGCAGCACTCAAGCCCTATCTAAAGGAATTCTTATCTGATCCGAGGGTTGTTGAGTTTCCACGTTGGCTTTGGAAAATTATTCTTAACGGTATCATTCTAAATATCAGGCCTAAGCGTTCTGCGGAAGCTTACAAAACCGTATGGACGGATCGGGGCTCGCCCTTGCTTTATCACACAGAGGACCAAGCCGCTGCGGTGCAACACGCGTTGACGCAGGATTTAGGTGAACATGTGGTAGTGGATTACGCGATGCGTTACGGAAAGCCATCGATCCAAGATGCGCTTGATAGAATGATGCGTGCGGGTGTACGCAAACTACTCGTGTTACCGCTCTATCCTCAATATTCGGCATCGACCGTGGGCTCAACCTTCGATGCAATAGCGAATGACTTTACTCAGCGACGTTGGTTACCCGAGTTTCGTTTCATTTCGCATTATCACGACTATGACCCATTTATCAGTGCTTTAGTTAATAAGATAGAGCGCCATTGGGAAACACACGGACGTGCCGATAAGCTGATTTTTTCTTATCACGGCGTACCTTTGCGCTACCTGAAAAACGGTGACCCTTATCATTGTGAGTGCTATAAGACCACGCGCTTGGTGGCTGAACGTCTAGGCCTCAGTGAGCACGAGTATATGACAACTTTTCAATCGCGCTTTGGCCGTGAGGAATGGTTAAAGCCTTACACCGATGAGACGTTAAAAGCATTGCCGAAGCAGTCAGTGAAATCGGTCCAATTGGTATGCCCTGGTTTCTCATCAGACTGTTTGGAAACCATTGAGGAAATTGGTGAAGAGAATCGTGAGTACTTTATCGAGAACGGGGGCGAGCGCTATGAATATATTAGCGCACTCAATGCTGATGAGGAGCATATCTCAGCACTTGTTAGCTTAATTAAAGATAACCTCGCAGGCTGGACTGTACCCGAGCAGCAGGCCGAAGCGTTAGCGACAAGACAACGTGAAGCTGATAAGGTAGAGCGAAACACGGCGAGTTGAGTCAAGCATGAGTAGCACTCAAGGATTTGGTAAAACATTTAGTTTTATAGCGTGGGGACTTGCCCTCGCGCTATTGGTTTGGTTCTTCCAAGACAAGCTCGAGCAGCAATTTAATCCCAACCAAGACGTTGTTTCTCAGCGACTGGGCGGGCAAACCGTGGTCGAACTGACGCAAAATCGTATGGGCCACTATGTGGTATCTGGCAAGATAAACCAACAACCCGTCACATTTCTTTTAGATACCGGTGCAACGTTAGTAGCGATTCCCCAGCAGGTGGCTGACCGGCTCGGTTTGGTCAAAGGACGCAAGGGTATTTCGGCGACCGCGAACGGACGTATTGTGACCTATCGGACTCACCTGAATACCTTAACGCTGGGTGGAATTACACTGAATAATGTTGATGCATCAATTACCCCAGGTTTGGAGGATGATGTGATCTTGCTGGGCATGAGCGCGTTAAAACAAATGGAGCTGGTGCAAAAGGGTGACACCCTAACGATCAAATATTGAGAGGTTTTATGAAAAAGATAATCGCAACGGGTACATTTTTTTTGGTATCTGCTGTTATTTCGTCATCAGTAATTGCTCAGCAGTCATATCGTGATTGTGCTGTCATTAAAGACGACCAAGAGCGGCTGATGTGTTATGACCGTTTGCACGAACAAGACAAAAAGCCCGTGCCAACGGCAAAGATGAAAGAGAAAGTGGAGCGAGAGCGTCAAAATAATTCAGAGTTTGGCTTAGAGCATAAGAAACTGAAAAAAGACGAACGCATCACCGTGCAGATCACGGAGCGAGATGAGGACGCTTATGGTAAGTGGATACTCACTTTCGACAATGGGCAGGTGTGGAAACAAGAGGGCTCAGATAGCTACTTTCCGTGGCAAGACGGTGCAACCTACTTTGTCGAACGTGGTATGTTTAACGCGTTCTATCTAACCCGGGAGGGCGTGAATAAACGATTGAAAATAGAGCGTATCAAGTAGTCGGCTGTTCGACGACTTCAATGAGTTGCTCGAGCGGCATCGGGCGGTAGTAGTAGAAACCTTGTGCCGCTTGGCAATGTCGCTTGACAAAGTATGAGGCCTCTTCGGCACTCTCAATACCCTCGACAGTAATTGATTTGTTCATTCCTAACGCCATCGATATGACTGCTTCTGTAACCGGGTGAGATGCGCTATCAGTCAATACTCGGCGAGTAAAGCTACGATCGATTTTGATAATATCGGCCGGTAAGTCGTTCAAATATGAAAGTGATGAATAGCCTGTACCAAAG
>NZ_DEYI01000049.1:0-10721 GCF_002364475.1 Idiomarina sp. UBA3162 | reverse complement strand
TGAATAGCCTGTACCAAAGTCATCGATAGCAATTTTGCAGCCCAGTGTTCTGAGTTCAGCCAATTGTTTAAACGCTGATTTCGCATCATCGACAATCATCGTCTCCGTTAACTCAAACTGCAGTCGACCAAATGGTACTTTGTACTTCTGTGCAAGCTCAGTCACTTGGCTTATTAGATATCCACTTTGTAATTGTTTAGGCGATAAGTTAATCGATAAAACAAAGTTAGGATGCGTTATATATTGAGCAATCTCGCTGATCGCTTTCTCCAGTATCAGTGCAGAAAGCGGCATGATTTGACCCGTGTGTTCGGCTAACGGAATAAATACGTCCGGCGGCACCCAGTTACCGTCATTATCTCGCCAGCGAGCAAGTGCCTCGACACCGATAATTTTTTCAGTTTTTAAGTCAACAAATGGCTGATAATGCACTTCGAGCTGGCGCTTCTCGATAGCCACTTGTAGTTGGTTTCTTAAGGTTAAGTCCGATTGATACTTAAGACCCATTGCTTGAGTAAAGAATGCGAAAGCGTTACCACCCAGCTCTTTAGCCTTGGTCATGGCCACATCTGCATTCTGAATAAACGCCTCGGCTGACGAGACTTGTAATTCGCGTGATGCGATACCAATACTGGCGGTGAGATAAAGGTCAATGTAGTCAATTTCGAACTTCTTCTGCAATGCGACGAGTAAACGTTCTGCTACTTGACTCGATGTTTCCTTACTTGACTGAGGAAGAAACAGAATAAACTCGTCACTGCTAAAGCGCGATAGTTGAGCGGATGACGGACTTGCCTCGAGTAAACGCGTAGCAACATGTTTTAACAACTCATTACCGGTATGCAAACCTAAGCTATCGTTAATCGGCTTGAAACCATCCAAGTCGATAAAGAGTATGTGAGCGTCATCGGTGTTTTCTAATAACCACTGGTTGATGTGTCTTTCTAACACATCGCGACGCATGAGTTGGGTGACTGAGTCAAAGTTAGCCATTTGAATCAGTTGGCCTTGTTGCTCGGTTAATTTACGGTTGCTCTCAATCGATTCGAGCAGTAGGAACGCGAGCAAAATACCGGCAATTAAAATGGTTTGGTTGACGCGTGCTGCCTGCCAGAATACGGCCGGGTCTGCAATAACCGCGTGGAGCTTGACCGGTTGGCCGAGTACTGTCGAGGACGCCGAAACCTTATAGGCATGCATCGAATTAAGGTCACTCAAGCTAATCACATCGAAAGAGTCACTGCTTATCGGTAGCAAATATTCCTCTGATAACTCGACATAACTGTTAAAAATATCGAGATAAGGTATGCGATCGATACGCATCAAATCTTTGATATCTAAAACTACGATCAACTGATCAGACACGATGCTCGGATTTGTAATGGGATAACTTAAAATGAGTCTTGGCGATCCTTGTTTAAGTGAATAGGCTGAGATAACACGACTGGTCGTATGGACATTCTCGGCACGCCATTTTTTAATCGACGGTTGATTAATTATCTCGTCGTCAATTTGAGATATAGTGATCGGGCTAAATAGTAGATTCTGTTCTTCATCATAGACCCCCATCCATTGAATAAGTGAGAAATCTCGCGTGTAATCCTCGGTATCAATATTGATAATTTGCTCGACTGAGGAGGCTGGCAATTCGCTCCAACGACGGTATAAACGGGTGAGCGCGCTGAACTGAGATTGTAAGCGCTGCCCTATCACATCGGCTGATTGCGTCAGGTTAACTTCGCCACGACTCCGTATTTCGTTGATGTCGGCATTCGATTGAGCAAACCAGATACTTATCGAAGCACTCAACGCAAAAATAAGGCAAGCAATTGACAACTTCGAGCGTCGAGGCGGCGTTTGGTTAAAACAGTAAAATAACATTCCCAAGCCCGTGATAAGGCCCACTATGGTTGCTGCCGAAAACGCGATTGGATTTTGTATTTGAGGATAGGTGGGTAGGCCTAGCCAGATGATGCCAAAGCTCACTAATGAGATGAGTATAAAAATGCTACCGACTGTCTTCCAGACGATACGGTGCGTCTGCGTTTGGCCAGTTGCGAGGTAGACGGCTGCAAGCAAGAAGCAGCATGAAGGTAAGAACAGAGGTAGCTGCAAGTCTTTGGCGTTAAGCGCATACAATCCTGTAGCGATTAAGCCCATCCCCGCGAATCGTGTCAGCCAGTATCGGTGCGCTTGTTGACCATAGAGTGCGGTGCCGATAAACAAAGCCGCAGCGCTGAGTGAAAGGCTTGCCGAGTTTATTCGTGCTGAAGGCTCTAAGAAGAGATAGTTAAAGAAACCAAATAAACCGAAAAGTAAGCATGAGAAAGCCGCCGTTTGCACGACAGAGGTGGACGCATGTTTGAGGAGTGCGTTTAGCAAAGCGAGTCTCTCTTATCGATGAGCTTCTTTTACTTCTTAATGCAAAACAACAAGTTAACAGATTATCACGCGGAGAACACAAATTTTTGATTTTTGTTCTATTTTTTTCTGCCAGTACCGCATTTTGAGCGACTAATGAACTATTCGTTAACCACCATACAGGCTAGTGTATAAATGTTAAAACAATAAAAGGGTTGATTATGGTTGCTAAACACTTGAACGTGGCACTTTCACTGGGCTTAATCAGTGTCGTATCAATGGCAGGCTGCTCATCCAACATGCAGGAGCCGCAAACACTAGCACAGACATTAGAGACAGGTGGCGAGCTGAAGCCGTTGCAGCGCCACGTTGAATTAAAACGGGCTGATTTGTTCTTCGATATTCATCCAAGCTCCAAATCCGTCACAGGAGAAACCACGTTGACGTTGCAGCTCAGTCAACCCCAACAAACCCTGCTGCTTGATCTAGATAATAACTACGAAATTACCGGGCTGGCTGTTGCAGGCAATCAGATCACTCACTTTGAGCACAGCCAAGGCCAAGTAAGCATCCCACTACCCTCGGATATCATTGCGGGTCAGCCGTTTAATGTCACTATTAATTATGCGGGCCAACCACATGTTGCAGAGCGCGCTCCGTGGGATGGCGGCTATGTCTGGTCTACAACGGACTCCGGTGAACCCTGGATTGCAACAGCGGTACAAGGCGAGGGATGCGATCTGATTTGGCCTTGTCTCGATCACCCAACGTTTGAGCCGCAACAAACCGATATTCGCATTCGCGTACCAAAGGGGCTCGTCGCGGCAAGCAATGGTCGACTTATCGATACCACTGAGGGCGATGATTGGAGCGAGTATCATTGGCGTAGCGAACAGTCACAAAATAACTATGGCATCGCGCTAAATGTCGGTCCTTACGATAAGCTCGAAATGACTTATCAAAGTCGGTATGGGCATGAGTATCCGCTCGTTTTTTATTATCTGCGAGGACATAAGCAGGAAGCGAAGAAGCTTTTTGCCGAGTTTCCTAAACAGCTCGAGTTTTATGAGCGAGTGATAGGGCCTTACCCCTTTTACGCAGAAAAAATGGGCGTTGTGCAAACGCCGCATTTGGGAATGGAACATCAAACAATTAATGCTTATGGACAAGATTATAAACCCGGTAAGTACGATTTCGACTGGCTGCTACAACACGAGTTAGCCCACGAGTGGTTTGGCAATCAGGTGACCAACACTGACTGGGATCATATGTGGCTACACGAGGGATTTGGAACTTATATGCAGCCTCTTTATGGACAGTACCTGCATGGTGATGCGCTTTACCATGGCATGATGTATGACCAACGTATTGGCATCCGTAATGAGCACCCTATCGTCTCCAATCAACCGATGTCGGAAGATGATGTTTATAAACCGGACCGTGGACCCGGTAGCGATATTTATCAGAAGGGAGCTTGGGTACTTCACACGTTACGCAATCTGATTGGTGATAAAGCATTTTTTGCCGCAACGCGAAAACTGGTATACGGAACAACGAACCCCGAGCCTGGCAATTTCAAACCGCATTTTGCAGATACGCAATATTTTATCGATGCAGTAAACGCTGAGGTTGGTGAGGACATGACCTGGTTCTTCGAGCATTATCTGTATCAAGCCGCGTTGCCTGAGTTGGTGTCTGAGCGAGATGGTGAAAAGCTTACGCTATACTTTAAGTCCGCGGCTGATGCGCCTTTTCATTTGCCTGTTGAGGTTATGGTCGGTGATAAGTTAGAACGCGTTGAGGTCAGTAAAACGCCAACGACTATCGGCCTCGAGTCAGCCGATGTGCACGTAGTTTTAGATCCGAATGCCAAGATACTGCGACAACAAGACTATGTGGACGAATATTCGGCGTTTGAAGCGCAGTAAGCGATCCAAAAAACCATGGATGGTTTATTTATTATGTATCTTAAACAAACGAGAAGGAACGCATGAGCTACGTAAAAGAAACAATTGATATGTTGAAACGTACTTCGCCGGCTCAAAATGAGTTTTATCAAGCGGTGGAAGAGGTACTTGAGTCTATTGAGCCGCTGTTAGAAGAGCACCCAAAATATCGTCAGCAGGCGATTATTGAGCGACTCGTAGAACCCGAGCGACAGATCATGTTTCGTGTACCGTGGCAGGATGATAGTGGTCAAGTTCACGTGAATAAGGGCTATCGGATTGAATTCAATTCAGCCTTAGGTCCTTATAAAGGTGGGTTAAGATTTCATCCCTCAGTCAATGCCGGCATTATTAAGTTTCTTGGTTTCGAGCAGATATTTAAAAACGCCCTGACGGGACTCCCTATTGGTGGGGGCAAGGGGGGCTCTAACTTTGATCCAAAAGGTAAGTCGGATGCAGAGATCATGCGTTTTTGCCAATCGTTTATGACGGAGTTACAGCGTCATATAGGTCCTCATACCGACGTCCCTGCAGGGGATATTGGTGTGGGTACCCGTGAAATTGGTTATATGTTTGGTCAGTACAAACGTCTAAAGAACCGTTACGAGGGCGTGTTAACGGGGAAAAGTCTGCGCTGGGGTGGTTCGCACGCGCGCAAACAAGCCACCGGGTACGGAGCGGTTTACTTTGCTCAGTGTCTTTTAAGCGACTTGGGCGAAAAGCTCAGTGATAAGCGTTGCTTGGTGTCTGGCTCAGGCAATGTTGCCATATATGCGATGGAGAAGCTTTATGAACTGGGGGCGAAACCGGTCACATGTAGCGATTCAAACGGTATGATTTATCATGAATCAGGCATTGATTTAGACCTAGTTAAACAGATTAAAGAAGAAAACCATGAACGCCTGAAAACATATTTAGACACCCACGACGACGCCGAATATGTAGCTCGCGAAGATTACCCTGAAGACGGGCATAGTGTATGGCGTTATGAGGGTGATATCGCATTTCCATGTGCAACACAGAACGAGCTAACCGAGCAAGATGCGCAGGCGTTAGCAGAAAATGGGTGTTTAGCGGTTGTTGAGGGGGCCAACATGCCTTCGACGCAGGGCGCTGTTGATTTCTTTATCGAGCAAAAAATCGGTTATGGGCCGGGCAAAGCAGCGAACGCGGGTGGTGTGGCAACCAGTCAGCTAGAAATGGCGCAAAATGCGAGTATGCAGCAGTGGTCGTTTGATGAAGTGGATCGTAAATTACAAGAGATTATGAAAACCATTTACTCTGACTGTAAACGTACTGCTGAACAATTTGGCTCCCCTAGTAACCTCGTTTTGGGGGCCAATATTGCGGGCTTTAAAAAAGTCGCTGACGCCATGATAGAGCAAGGCGTTGTGTAAGCAGCCATTGATTTAAATAAAAAAGGGAGTGCATGCACTCCCTTTTTTTATTCCTGTTGATCGTCGACACTGTCAGACTCTTTCTGTTCGACAAACGGATCGATAGGTCGACGTCGCTCCCAAAAACCTGTCTCATTATCTAAGTCTGCTCCGGTACAGGCGGGTTGAGGTCCAATATCAGGATGTGAATCCCACTGTGAGTGGTTGCTGCTAGCCATGTTAATTTCCTCTAGATTAGGGCAATCACTTATTAGACGAAAAAATAACCAGTTTGGATGCTGTGTTCGAAAAATTTCATCAAAGCTAGCCTAACCTGAGCGATTTGATCCAATCATTTACAAATAGACATCACTTTGAAACCCAAATACATAGATAACTCGCTATAGTTAGCTCATAACAAAAATAATTCTACGATGATGCAACCTTTGCTTACGCGAGTACGACTCATTAAGTAAGCCTCAAGATTAGGAGTCAAGATTATGAAACGTTTAATTTCGATAGTCGCTGGCTTAGTCGTATCAGCGAACGTAATGGCAAGTGCAGAAATGAATATAGAACAGGCACCTGCGTCATCAAGTGTCATGCAGCATTACACAGTGACACCTGGACAAGCCGGTTACCATGACACCATTCGCGGCAGCGTACGTCTGACTCAGCAGCGTATGATGTATGATCTGATGCTTAGTAACCAAGCGATGTTAGCGAATGATGCTCAAACCGTCGTATCTCAAGTTCGTGAGCAGTTTCGGACGAGCAGCGTTGCAGCGACCGGATTTCCGAGTGCACTAAAGCTCCGCGCTGACAAATAGTTGAACCTTGTTCCCAACCACTGTCGAGTTGATTCGGCAGTTATAAAAAAGGCGCCTAATGGCGCCTTTTACTTTTCCTGATTTCATCGTTTATTGCTTAGGCATATCCTGATGAAACTCTGCTAAGTCTTCAATCACTTGCTGATTTGGAAGATCAGCAAAGCTAGCATCTTGGAACTTCTCACCGCGTAGTTGTACAGAGATTCGGGCACTATCTTCGTTTAATACCGTATCTTTGTAGAATTGCTTCGCGTCTTCCAGTGTCACCTGCTCTACTGCATTAATCAGCTGTTGCTTGGTATCAAAGTCATAACGATGTAAATACCAATCGCTCAACACCGGCTGTAACTCTTCAGACAGGTTCTTCGGCGGTTCGTTAAGCGTGACTAAGGTGCTCGATTTCAACTGTTCAAACGTTTCCGGCTTTAAGTTCTGCAATGTTTCCCAGTACTCTTGTTTAAAGGATTCAAAACGCGCCTGCATATCGGCAACGTTTTTCACCGGAGTCTGAATATAAAGACCAAAGCCTGTGTAGCGGTCCAGTTGCGGTGCAAAGGTGCCTACCGCATAAGCAAGTTGCTCTTCGGTGCGTAAGGTATCAAACGCCTCGGTACGGAAATGGCCTTGCAATACGGTCGCAGCCGCCTGAGTAGCAAAGCTCGGTGTGCCGTTAATATGTGCATCGACAATACCCACGTCAGCAACAGACAAATCCTTACGTAACACTAAAGATGTGTCAGACTGAGGCTTCCAGAAGCGCGCGGTGCGGAACTCAGTAATACGTCTGTCAGCTGGCAATACGTCCTTAATCTCATTGACAGCTAGCTGTAAATCAGCCTTGTCGTAGTTACCAAACGCAAACATTTTAATTGAGTTATTCGCTAGTAGTTCATCCATGTAACTTGCTAAATCAGCCGGTTTTACGTTCTGGGCTGCTTGGATAAGGCTGTCATCGGCAAACTGACCTTCGCGAATAATTTGTCCGTACGCATCAAAGGATTGATATAACGGGAATTGTTGTCCTTTGTTTTTGATACCGCGAACTAAACGATCAACAGCTTGTGCAAATGCTTGCGGTTCGATATCAAACGTGAGCTCCTCTAGTGCACGTTGCATGAGTTCTGGCTGTTTGTCGGTAAAGCCCGAAATATTAAAGGTAAGACCTCGATTGTCGTTTAGGTTTAAGCTCATACCCGCAATGCTTGCCTCAGTCGATAAGGCACTGACACGCAAGTTGTACAGGTCTTGCCATAAAGCAAGCAGTACTGATTTCTTAACGTCAGTAATCGGATCGGGGTTGTTGATGATGGTGGTTAGCACGCCCCGTGGTTGGTCGGCAAATACTTGGCTTGGGTACTGCCATACCTCAATACCGGGCTCTTCGATAACGACTTTCGGCTGGTCAAAGTCAGCATTTTTCTTTAAATCGAAGTTTTCAGGAAGCAACGTATTAACTTTAGGTAAGTTAATTGCGAGCTGTGGCTCGGCTGACCAAGTGGCAATCTCTGAAGCTGCGATATCCTCGACTTGGTATTTACCATCATAAAAACTCAGCTCTTTGTCGTGTGGTTCATCTTTAGAAATGTACCAAACGCGCAGGTGTTCAGGCGTTAACTGATTAAGTACGTTATTAATCGCTTCGGCATCAAATTCTTTATACTCGTAAGGTGCGCTGATCACGTACTGAGCAGGATAATTCTGCATCGCGGAAGCAAGCGAAGCAACGTAACCAAACTCGTCACCTTTTTCTAAAAAGCGGAAGCTGTTAGCCAGACTGGTTTGAATTTCCTTAAAGTATTTTTTATCAACGCCCTGTTCTTTTATCATGTTGATATATTGCATGACTAAGGCAGTGATATCTTCGCGATGCTTCATACCTGCATCAGTTAGATTTATATCCACGGTTAACGCGCCGTAATTACCGTACTCGGTCGGTGACGCCGATGCATTTAAGCTAGAAATTAATCCCATTGCCTTGAGGCGTTCAGTCGGTGTGCCTGGCATTTCTGAGCCCAATAAATAAGTCACAAAGCGATTGGGTTTTACCGCAAACTGGTCTTGGTTATCGTCAATAATAAACTCAAGGCGCAATTGCTTAACATCTTCATTGGGTACGTAGTGAATACGCTTTTTACCCGCTTTCGCGAAGTCAACTTTATCCGTTGTTTCTGGTGGCTCGATGTCATCATTTTCGATGCTGGCGAAATGCTTTTTCGCTAATGATTCCATTTTGTCCAGCGATTCGTTGCTAATCATTGCGACTTTCATGATGTTCGCTGAATAATAGCGATTATAAAAGTTCACAAGTTCTTCGTGTAGCTTGCTGTTCTCTTTATCACCGAGTGAATCGTTGTTACCAATTAAAAAGCGGTTTGCCGGGTGTTCACCTAAAAGCATGCGGGCGAGCTTAAACTGACCAAAAAAGTCCATCTCACGGCGCATCGACCACTCAGCGTTGACGGCATTTTTTTCCTTGTCGGCGTATTCTGCGTATAGCTTGGGTGATTTGAAGAAATCTGAGAAGCGGTCAAGTGCTTCATCGTACGCACTATTGTTCACTTTGAACATGTAGTTCGTGATATCAAGCCAAGTTGATGCGTTTTGGCTACCACCGTTATTACTCATGAACTCGCTGTAACCATTGGTGTCGGGATACTTATCGGTTCCAAGAAACAACATGTGCTCAAGATAATGTGCCATACCTTGCTGGGTCATGGGATCTTTGAGCAAGCCCACACCAACACTCAAAGCCGCTGCCGACTTCTCCGTGTTTGGATCGGAAATGAGCATAACTTCGAGTTGGTTGGGCAGTGTGACGACTCGATATTGGCGTTCGTCGTTCGGACTCTTTACGACTTGTTCAGCGAGTGCTTGTTGTGACTGCGCTGCTACTTGCGCATTATTAGATTGAGTTTCTGAACTGCTGCAACCAGCCAAAATAAGGGCTGAAGTGAGTGCAGACAGCATAAATAGATTCTTCATAAGCGTCATATTCCTGTTAAGGGTGTACTTTATAATAAACAGAAATACGTCGTTTCTTGCAGTAAAGAAATGCAAGGGCACAAAGCAATTTGTAACAGAATTTGACAGCCGCTTGTCTTTGCAGACTAAGCGACTGTCAGTAAATGACTAGCGCATCGTCACGAATGAAGTTTGAGTTCTATAAAATTGAGCTGAGCTTATACCGTGTTCACGGCAAAGCTCTCGAACGGGTACACCGTCTCGTTTTGTTTCAGACTCGCTAAGATCTGGCTGTCTATCTGTGTATCGTGATTTGTGTATAGAAAACTGTTGAAAAAAAACATTAATAGCAACATAGTGTTAAAAATATGTATATTGCTGATTTTCTATTACGAATATATTTATAGAGCTTAATAACAATCAAAAAGAATAGGGAACTCTTTCGGTAAATGCTCAGACATCTTTTAAACAATCAAGCCATGGTATGTCTCTGATGGAACAATGATAGCGCTTAACGCCTAAGAAAAGTATATGGCTAGCTATGACAACAGAACCGATGATCTCAAAATCGCAGAAATCGATTAAAACGAGGCGATATATTTATCACCTGAAGCTAGACTTATTTTAGAGGAGTTTCAAGATCATCTATAAGGATATGCTTTCCGAAGTGAGTGGTGGAGTCAACATTAGTGCAATAAAGGAGATTAAGTGTGCACAAGGCTGATAAATTCCCGATGAGAGTACGTCATCCGGTGATGGTGACAATAGCCATAGTTCTTATTTTGATAGTGTCTTTTGCTGGCAATAGCGCTGACCTTACAATATTGGCAGTACTATTTTTATTCGTAGGGGTTCAAGACAAGTATTATTTTGAGAGAATTAAGGATCTAGATAGGCGGCTCGAGTATGTCGAGTCTAAACTAAGTCACTCCTCACAATCTTCTGTGCAAACAACAGAAGAAGGCGCTGAAAAGAAAGGCTAGCAAGAACTGATTGGAAAACGAGTATTAAGAATTGAAAAGCGTGAATCGGCCGTCCGCTATATAATCGATATTTGCAACTTTTTCTAATGTACCCGATGCCAAGTACCTAGCGAGCTAATGGCGAACTTAGGACTCTGTCTATAAACCTATGCATTGGTTCTAGCCTAATTCACAAAGACAAAAGTAATGTATAAATATTGTTTAAATATTAAAAAAGCTGATAGGTTATAACTTCGTCAGACTTAAGCAAGTTGAGCGCGTCTT
>NZ_DEYI01000039.1:0-25880 GCF_002364475.1 Idiomarina sp. UBA3162 | reverse complement strand
GATATCGTTGTTAGTTCGACCGCCAGCACTTTACCTATTATTGGTAAAGGGCGCGTTGAAAAGGCGCTAAAGCAGCGCCGACATAAACCGATTTTGCTGATTGATTTAGCGGTTCCGCGCGATATTGAAGAGCAAGTTAACGAACTGGATGACGCTTACCTCTATACGGTTGACGATTTACAAAATATAATTAGTGAAAACATTAAGAACCGTGAGCAAGCCGCGCAGCAAGCTCGCAAAATCATTGCTCGAGAGGCCAGTCAGTTTTTAGACTGGTTACGCTCCCTTGATAGTGTCACTTTAATTAGGGATTATCGGCAACATACGCAAAAAATTGCACAAGTCCAACTCGAAAAAGCATTGGCTATGTTGCAGCAGGGTAAGCCGGCCGAGCAAGTCATGCAAGTTCTCAGTCACAAGCTCAGTCAACAGCTCGCGCATCGACCTACACAGCTTCTAAAACAAGCGGGCGAGCAGGGCGATCAAACCACATTATCGGTACTACAACAATTGTGGCTAGAGGACGATAAACAGAATAAGGAAACCAACTAAGCATGAATCCATCAATAGAGCGAAAGCTTGAGGGGTTAATCGAGCGATACGAGGAAGTGCAAGCTTTGCTCGGCGAACCGGATATTATTTCGGATCAGGATAAGTTCCGCTCATTGTCAAAAGAATACTCTCAGTTAGAAGAGGTGGTCAGCGCTTTCAATGCTTACCGTCAAGCACAATCCGACTTAGCAGCAGCCAACGAAATGGCTGATGATGACGATCCGGAAATGCGAGAAATGGCGGATGAAGAGATCACTGACGCCAAACAACGCGTCGAGTCGCTTGAAAATTCCTTGCAGGTTTTATTGTTACCTAAAGACCCTAATGATGACCGCGCGTGTTACCTTGAAATCCGAGCAGGCGCGGGGGGTGACGAGGCCGCCATATTTGCCGGCGATTTATTTAGAATGTATAGCCGTTATGCGGAACAACACGGTTGGCGCGTCAGCACAGTGAGTGCAAACGAGGGTGAACACGGTGGTTACAAAGAAGTCATTGCTCAGTTGAGTGGCGACGGCGTATATGGTCGTATGAAATTCGAATCGGGTGGACATCGTGTGCAACGCGTGCCAGAAACCGAGTCGCAAGGCCGCATCCACACCTCAGCGTGTACTGTGGCTGTGTTACCTGAAATTCCAGAGGCTGAAGCGATCGAAATCAACCCAGCCGATTTGCGAGTTGATACTTACCGCGCTTCGGGTGCAGGTGGACAGCACGTTAACCGAACGGATTCAGCGATTCGTATTACTCACTTACCCTCGGGTGTGGTTGTCGAGTGCCAAGAAGAGCGCTCGCAACATAAAAACCGAGCTAAAGCGATGTCGGTCTTACAGTCGCGGTTGCAACGTATGGAAGATGAAAAGCGCGCTCAGGAAGAAGCAAGTACACGACGGAGCTTAGTGGGCAGCGGTGATCGCTCAGAGCGTATTCGTACCTATAATTATCCACAAAGCCGTGTGACAGACCACCGTATTAATCTCACGCTGTATCGCTTGGACGAAGTTCTTGAGGGTGGATTGGATTTATTACTTGATCCCATCATTACCGAACACCAAGCCGATCAGCTTGCTGCACTATCACAAGATAATTAATGAGTCTGAGTATCAAAGACGCGCTCGATTGGGCGCGTCAACAGCTCGCTAGCAACGCGGAGCTAACCGACGCAGCGATTGATAGCCGCGTCCTTTTATCCTACCTGCTCGACAAGCCAATCAGCTATTTTATGACATGGCCGGAACGTTGTTTAAGCGAGTCGCAGTTCCAACAACTTCAGCGTTGGGTTGAACGCCGGTGCAGTGGTGAGCCGGTTGCGTACATCGTTGGTGAGCGTGAGTTCTGGTCACTCCCGCTAGCCGTTAACGAAAGTACCTTGATACCGCGACCCGACACCGAGTGCTTAGTCGAGACGGCGCTATCACTTTCATTACCGCAGCAAGCTCGTGTATTAGATCTGGGCACAGGCACCGGTGCTATTGCTTTGGCATTAAAAAGTGAACGCCCTGACTGGCATATCACTGCAGTCGATCAGTCGGTACAGGCCGTTGAACTGGCTAAGGGTAACGCACAACGGCTTGAACTGGAGGTTGATGTACTTCAAAGTGACTGGTTTAAAGCGCTAGATGATTGGCCCGCATTTGACTTAATCGTCAGTAACCCTCCTTATATTGCTGATGATGATGAGCATTTATACCAGGGGGATGTAAGGTTTGAGCCTCGCTCAGCGTTAGTTTCGGGGTACGCTGGGATGGCTGATTTAAATCATATTGCTGCAACGGGCTACGCGCACCTTCAACCTGGTGGTTGGCTTCTTCTCGAACATGGTTGGCAACAGGCGCAGGCTGTTATAACTTTATTACGTGAATTCGGTTATAAAAACGTTAACATATGGCGAGATTATGGTAATGTCGAACGAATCACTGGCGGACAGAAAGTGAAATAAAGAGAGAGAGCATTATGAGCAATCAGTTCATGTTTGCTGATGAGCCGCAACAGGCGCAACCCGCACTACTAAAAGACAAATGGAAAGTGCTGATTGTTGATGATGAACCCGAGGTTCATGCGGTGACAAAGTTGGCATTAAGCGATTTTGAGTTTCTGGGCCGAGGTCTTGAGTTTCACAGTGCTTTTTCGGGTGAAGAAGCACGACAGTTGGTTGATCAACATCCTGACGCTGCAATTTTGTTGCTTGATGTGGTGATGGAGTCTGATGACGCAGGACTTAAAGTGGCGCGTTACATTCGCGAAGACGCCGACAATCATTATACCCGAATTATTCTTCGAACCGGGCAGCCAGGACAAGCGCCAGAGCGTACGGTTATCGTCAACTACGATATCAACGATTATAAATCCAAAACCGAGTTGACGGCGCAAAAGCTGTTTACTGCGGTGATGTCTTCGTTGCGTTCATATCGCGATATTATGTCAGTTGACCAAAGTCGCCAGGGGCTTGAAAAAATCATCGAAGCCTCGGCTAATCTATACACTCTGCAGCCAATGCAACAGTTTGTTGACGGTATCGTGCAGCAGTTGAGTTGGGTGATTGGCGGTGCTCGGCAAACGCTTTATGCCACGGCGACGGATGATGGTCGTGCATATCGCGTGGTTGCTGCTAACGGTGAAGATAGTCAAGTGGCGATGGGGCAAACCTTGCGTTCGGTATTACCTGCTCCAGCACTCGCGGAACTTGACAGCGTGATACAGAACAACAGTCACCATTACGGTGGTGATTTTGTCTTGATGTATTGTCGTAGCCACTGCCGCCCACAGGGCTCGGTTTTATTTATTGGTGGTATGTCACGCGCATTGACCGATGATGATCATCATGTATTGAAGTTGTTTGCAGAGAACGTACAGAAAGCGCAAGACAATGTGGTTTGTATCGAGGATACCGATGTTTTGATGGCAGGAATTGCTGATCAACTGGTGCACTTACAAGCCAGTCATTTTGCTAGCGAGGACGTCGCGGGTTCGGAGGCCATCGCGTATCGCCTTGGCAAGGCGTTATTTGATGAATCGACCGCAATCGATGTGAGTTGTGCGATCACCTTGTATGCACGAGCGAAGCCCTTATTGGCGTGCATTGAACCTAATGCAGCGGCTCACGAGACTAGTTGTCAGCAGCGTATTGCAACCTCGCTGCGAGGCCTTAAAAACGGTCAGCAACAAGCGACTCAGTTCGCTTATACCGCCTTGATGGAACGCTTAGAACGCTGGGACGGTTTAGGTTTACCCGAAGGGAAAAAGGGTAATTCCATTGCTGAATCTACTCAGGTTATCCTAGTATCAGAACAAATTGCCGATTGGCGTACCCAGGGGTTAGCGGAAAGTGATATGATTACGCGTTTGCAAGATGAGCGCGGGCGTTATTACTCTCCCGACTTTTTGGATAAGGTGATTAAGCACATTGGTGTCGCGATAGCGAGCTAATGTCTTGCTCTGTTCCTAGCTCGATAAAACTGTGAGGAGAATTGATTTTGTATATCGCTTTTAAACATCTGCACGTGTTATTCGTGGTGATCTCCGTAGCTTTGTTTATGCTGCGTTTTTTTTGGGTGTTGAAATCCCCTCAACAGTTACAGAAAAAGTGGGTTAAGATTGTTCCCCACATTAACGATACGTTTCTTTTACTGAGCGCAATTGCAATGATCATCATTGTAGGTGGAGCACCGATCAGCGGCGAGTGGCTATCGAACAAAGTGATTGGTCTGGTGGGTTATATTATTTTTGGGTTAATTGCTTTTAAGTCTACTAACGCAGGTATGCGCTGGATCGGCTTTTTAGGTGCGGTGGCTTGGCTATTATTTTTGTTCCATGTCGCTTACTCAAAAATGCCCCTTTTGTTTGCTTAGGCACTGCTAACTTATCTACACACTCGTTTAACTTTAGGTGACCATGTCGTATTCTTTTCTTGAACTCAGTGAACAAGAATGGCTACCAACATTAGATATTATTTGGGAAATAAGTCGTCAGCTTGGCTATCGTCAGGTCGCTGACATTGCTGAATTCTGGCAGCAGGTTGATGACTTTGATGGCTTTGATGAACACGCCTCCGCAGCGGATAAGATGGCGCAACTGGGGCATTATTTTTATCGTGAATTAGGATATAGCGATGCACCTGAATCTTGGGTGAAGTCGCACCGTATTTTGGTTCACGAGGTGTGCGTCCAGCGCACAGGTGTTCCTTTAGTGCTCGCAATGCTATTACATGCAGCTGCTCATCGTCATGGATTACACGTTCAACTGATTGATTTTCCAGGCTATCCGCTACTTAAGTACGAGACGCAAGGGCATGCGCATTTTTTTGACCCGCACACGGGTCAATCGGTACGTTACGAGGATATTGTTCATCGTTTTGACCATCTGATGGATGGGGACGCCCAGTTTTGTTGGGAGTGGGCAGAAGCAACGCCGCAGTCCGGATTAATTGAAGCCTATCTAACGGAATTAAAACAATGTTTTATGGCCGAGGCACGCTTCGAAAAGGCGTTACGTTGTATTGAGATGCTGTTAGTGTTACGTCCCAATGACCCGTATGAGATTCGCGACAGGGGATACTTATATGAAGAGTTAGGGTGTCAACACATTGCGGCTGATGATTATCAGTTTTTTGTTGAGCAGTGCCCAGACGATCCAAGCGCGCAGTTGCTGAAGCTGCAACTTGAGAACTATGCAGGACCGTCGCATATTGTTCATTAGCACAACCGTTTAACAATAATGATTAAGAAATAAGGAGTATCCAGATGCTGGCAGCTGCACCCAAGGTTGCAGAAACGACCGCTTTGATCACCAATGATGGTGTGATTATTGGCCTTTTATTGGCCATTCTAGGGTTAGTTTTTTATACACATTCAAGTAAACATCCCGCGTTTGAGAAGTTCTATAAGTTTGTGCCTGCGTTACTGCTGTGCTACTTCATTCCGTCGTTACTCAATACATTTAATATCGTCGATGGTAATGCAACTGCGGTGACTGACATCACCATGGATTATTTACTGCCAGCGTGTATGGTATTGCTGACCTTAAGCCTAGACCTTAAGGCGGTCATGGGCTTAGGCTCGAAAGCACTCATTCTATTTCTAACCGGTACCTTTGGTATTGTCATCGGTGGTCCAATTGCTTTGTTGTTGGTTTCTTTGGTGTTTCCAGAGTTGATAGGTGGAGCTGGACCTGATGCCGTTTGGCGCGGCATGACAACCATTGCCGGTAGCTGGATTGGCGGCGGTGCGAACCAAGCGGCAATGAAAGAAGTGTATGAAGTGGGCGGTGGCATTTTTTCTGCCATGGTGACGGTCGATATTATCGTTGCTAATTTATGGATGGCCGTATTGCTATATATGGCAGCCAATGCGAAAAAAATTGATCAGCGCACAGGGGCCGATACATCAGCCATTGATGCGATTCGCGCTAAAGTTGAAAAATACGAAGCCGAGCACGTTCGTAATCCAAGCCTGCGCGACTTAATGCTTATATTAGCCGTTGGTTTTGGTGTCGCTGGGTTCGCGCATTTATTGGCAGATTGGATCGCGCCGGCTATTGGCGAGCACGCACCATACTTAAGCCGCTTTAGTCTAGATAGTTTGTTCTTCTGGGTCATTGTTTTGGCAACAGCAGGCGGGATTGCGTTATCTTTTACTCGTGCGCGCTCATTGGAAGCGGCAGGAGCCTCTAAAATCGGTTCGGTATTTGTTTATATTCTCGTTGCCAGTATTGGTCTTCATATGGACGTTACCGCGATCGTTGACGCACCAAAATACTTCTTAATTGGGGCAATTTGGATGATAATCCATGCTGGTTTAATGCTACTGGTGGCGAAACTCATTAAAGCCCCTGTGTTTTACATGGCTGTTGGTAGTCAAGCTAACGTCGGTGGTGCAGCCTCAGCACCGGTTGTCGCTTCTGCGTTCCATCCATCGCTTGCGCCTGTGGGTGTATTACTCGCTGTGATGGGTTACGCTTTAGGTACTTATATGGCTTATCTTGCAGGTCAAATCCTGCGTGTTGTAGGTAGTTAAGGAGCTAATCCATGCAATCCATTAAGATGGGTAACATTACCTTTGATAACCAGCGTCCGTTTGTATTGTTCGGCGGGCTGAACGTGTTGGAATCAAGGGACCTTGCGCTACGCACTGCAGAGCATTTTGTGACAGTGACTGAGGCGTTGGGTATCCCCTATGTATTTAAAGCCTCTTTTGATAAAGCGAACCGGTCCTCTATTCACTCGTTCCGAGGCCCAGGCCTAGAAGAAGGCTTAAAAATATTTGAAGCGGTTAAGCAGACGTTTGATGTGCCTATCATCACGGATGTGCACGAGCCTCATCAGGCAAAGCCTGTGGCCGAGGTGGCTGATATCATTCAGTTGCCTGCGTTTCTAGCGCGTCAGACTGACCTTGTCGTTGCAATGGCAAAAACCGGTGCGGTGGTGAATGTCAAAAAACCGCAGTTTCTTGCACCGCATGAAATGAAACATATCATCAAGAAGTTTAACGAAGCAGGAAACGAACGCATCTTATTGTGTGAACGAGGCAGCTGTTTTGGTTACAACAACCTGATCGTAGATATGTTGGGTATGGACGACATGAAGTCGCTCGCCCCAGTGGTTTTTGATGCGACCCATGCATTGCAGCGTCCGGGTGGTCGAGCTGACTCAGCCGATGGCCGTCGCGCACAGGCAGCTGAATTAGCACGCTCTGGTATGGCGCTCGGTTTAGCCGGACTCTTTATTGAAGCGCATCCGAATCCGGATGAAGCTAAGTGTGATGGGCCCTGTGCATTGCCATTGGCTAAGCTCGAGCCCTACTTAAAGCAAATGAAAGCCGTTGATGATTTGATTAAATCATTTGCTCCACTCGATACGGCTAACTAACACCTAGCCATGTTAAAGCCGTCACATATGCAGGCGCCAACTAAATTAACCGGCGTTGATGCGGCAAAAATTCTGTCGCGCGCAGTGGGCGGCTTGTTGGCGCTACTATCATTGGCGATGCTCATTCCCTTTGCGGTTGCGGTCGCCAATAGCGAAAAAGAGCAGTGGACCTACCTAACGCTTGCAGTGATAGGCTTTGTTGCAGGGACAGCGTTGTTCTTGCAGAAGTCAGGCGAGTCGAAGCTGCGGGCACGGCAGGTGTTTTTGTTGACGACGTTATGTTGGTTTTCGGCAAGCCTTTTTTCTGCGTTACCGTTTATATTTGCCCAACCTTATTTGAGCTTTGCTGACGCATGGTTCGAATCAATGTCAGCGATTACTACCACTGGGGCCACGGTGATTACCGGGCTCGACGATTTGCCCCGAGCTGTGCTGTTGTGGCGTGGCATGCTGCAGTGGTTAGGCGGGATCGGGATTATCGTCATGGCAATGGCAATTTTGCCCTTTCTACAAGTCGGGGGGATGCGCCTATTCCAAGCGGAGTCCTCGGACATATCGGGTAAGTTCATGCCACGCTCGAGCAATATGGTATTTGCAATTGGGCGAGTCTACATTCTTCTCACTATTCTGGTCATGGTGCTGTATTGGTTGGGCGGGATGCAAACCTTTGATGCGATTGTGCACGGTATGACCACCATTGCGACGGCCGGCTTTTCTAATTATGACGCTTCGTTCGGACATTTTGCCGATACACCGTTTTTGATGATTACGTGCACGGTATTTATGGTCGCCGGTGCCTTACCATTCGTTTTATATATCCGTGCACTAAAGGGCGATGTAGGGCCGCTATATCAAGACTCTCAAGTGCGTGCATTCCTTATATTTCTGCTGCTTGCGATTACCTTTATCACATTGGTCCATGGCACGCGCGGACGCGACGTGTTTGACGCGCTGATCCACACGGCGTTTAACGTTGTTTCTGTGGTGACTACCACAGGCTACGCCAGCGAAGATTACGGACAGTGGGGTAACTGGGCACTCATGGTGTTCTTCTATCTGATGTTTGTCGGCGGCTGTACGGGCTCCACTGCCGGCGGTATGAAAATATTTCGTTTCCAGCTGTCGCAATTACTTCTCAAAAAGCAATTTAACCAGCTGATACATCCTAACCTTGTGAGAGTTCAAAGTTATCAAGACCGTCGTGTGAATGATGCGTTGCTCGGTTCGATGGTCGCCTTTTGTTTTATGTACTTTATCCTTGTTGCATTCATAGCCCTGGGTCTATCGTTGTTTGATTTAGATTTCTTAACCGCGATCTCGGGTGCGGCTTCTGCCGTAAGTAATGTAGGTCCGGGGTTGGGTGAGGTCATTGGCCCGTCGGGAAGCTTTGCAAGTTTGGACAGCGGCGCCAAACTGTTATTGGTGTTTGCTATGTTGGCAGGCCGATTAGAAATAATGACCGTACTGATACTGTTCCATCGCCATTATTGGCGACATTGATAGCTTTGTATTAAAACGTAGGGATAAACTATGGATCCGTGGTTGCTTGCCTTTCTTGTGAGTGGTGCCAGCGGCTTAATGACTGCGCTGGGTTCCAGTGTTGTGCTCATTGGCTGGCAGCCGAGTCAGCGTCATACCAATATTTTGCTTGGTTTCGCGGCAGGGGTGATGTTGGCAGCGGCATTCTTTTCATTGATAGTGCCCGCGCTAGAAATTGCGGGCGACCTCTATGGTAATGGAATAGTGCCTCCGCTGATGGCAGTAACAGGCATCCTCGCTGGTGCTATACTCATTGCTCTTATTGATAAGACGGTACCTCATGAGCATTTTATAAAAGGCGCTGAGGGCCCGATTAATTCTCGTCTAAGCCGTTTGTGGCTATTTATTATCGCGATCACCATTCACAATATCCCAGAAGGTTTAGCCGTTGGTATTACCGCTGCGGGCGAGGACTGGGACGCAACGGTGGCGATTGCATCCGGTATCGGTTTACAGAACGTGCCCGAGGGGTTAGCTGTTTCTTTGGCGTTGTTGGCACTGAACTATTCTCGCTTTAAAGCATTTTTGATTGGTGCTTTGACCGGGTTAGTTGAGCCGCTAGGTGGTTTATTGGGTGGGATTTTTGTTGGCTTAACAGAATGGTTACTACCTTGGGGGCTACTACTTTCAGCGGGTGCAATGATTTACGTTATTAGCCATGAAATCATTCCTGAAACCCACCGCGAAGGTGAGCATTCGAAAGCCAGTGGTGGATTAATGGTAGGATTGGTCATAATGTTGTTTTTAGACGTATGGTTAGGTTGAGTTCATTCTACAGAGGACAATGACCCATGTTTAAACGTTCACTTTTGACGCTAACCGTAGCAGCAACTTTGAGTGCCAGTGTCATCGCGGGAGCTCCACAGCAAAAGACCTCGGCACCGGGTTACTACCGTATGATGTTAGGTGATACTGAGGTGACCGCTCTATCTGACGGCACAACGCAACTGCCTGTACACCAGTTATTACAAATGGATGCGGACAAAGTGCGCGACAAACTCGCCGAGTTTTATCGTCAGTCGCCGCTCGAAACATCGGTTAACGCCTACCTAGTCAACGATGGCGACTCGCTTGTGTTAATTGATACGGGCGCAGGCTCTATGTTTGGTGCATCATTAGGTAACTTGGTTCGTAACATTGAAGCAGCAGGCTATTCTGCTGACGACATCGATGAAGTTTATATTACCCATATGCACTCTGATCACATCGGAGGTCTGGTAAACGAGGGTAAACGGGTATTTACCAATGCTACTATCAGGGCGGACAAGCATGATGCGGACTATTGGCTCTCGCAACAGCAAATGGAGCAAGTTCCAGAGGCACAACGAGGTGGCTTCAAAGGTGCTATGACAGCACTGAACCCGTATGTTGAAGCGGGTCAGTTTAAACCTTTTGTGGCAGGTGAAACACTAGCTGCGAATATCAAAAGTGTTGAAGCCTACGGGCATACGCCCGGACATACCATGTATCGACTAGATGCAGGTGACCAAACATTAGTCTTTTGGGGCGACATTATGCATGTTGCAGAAGTTCAGTTTGATCAGCCGAGTGTCACGATCGCCTTTGATAGTAATCAAGATGAAGCGCGTGAACGGCGTATCACAGCCTATGCTGACGCCGCGAAAGAGGGTTATTACGTAGCGGGCGCACACTTACCCTTTCCTGGTATGGGCCAAGTGAAAAGCGATGGCGATGCCTACGACTGGGTGCCTGTAAATTACTCGCCAATGTGGTAACTTGCCATAATATTTCAGCGAACACTTGATCGCTGAAACGACATCGATTAAATTAAACGCATGTTTAAAATGTGTGTTTTTAATCATGTCTAATCTAAAAAGTCATGCTAGCGACGCCCCTTCATCAGTGCGGGCGTCGTCTAACAAACCATCAACACAAAAGCGGATCCTTGATACCGCCGAGCGACTGTTTGCGAGAGAGGGGTTTGAACAAACGTCGTTGCGCCAAATTACCCAAGAAGCGGATGTTAATTTAGCCTCCGTTAATTATCACTTTGGTTCCAAGAAAGCACTCATTCAGGCTGTGGTGGCACGCTATATGGATGTGTTCATGCCTGCGCTTGATGAAGAGTTGCGTGGTCTTGATGATGAGTCAGCGCTAACAACGTTGCAGGTGTTTGAAGCCTTCAAGCTACCATTGTTTTCGTTGAACGGTATTCATAAACGCGGTACCGAGCGCTTTCTTCGGCTACTCGGTTTTGCTTACTCAGAAACTCAGGGACATTTACGGCGCTATACCCAGTCGGCCTTTGGGAATGTTTTACAGCACCTTTTGGCGCTGTTACACCGAGCCAACCCAGAGCTTTCTGATGAAGAAATGTTTTGGCGCTTGCACTTTGTACTTGGTGCGACCGTATTTGCGCAGGTATCCGGGCAGGCACTGATTGAAATCGCCCGAGCTGAGTTTAATCATGAAGTGAATATTAAAACCGTCATTGAACATTTGATCGTATTTATAGCAGGTGGACTCGAACGTCCTTAAAGGCAGACAGCGCTGCTAGGTTGTTCTAGACTGATTGTAAGCCCCATTGTTTGGAGAGTTGAATGGAAATCTTGATATTAATTATCGTGCTGTTGGTCATTGTACTCGCAGTGGGTGATATTCGTCGCAGCTTAATTACTAAGCCTGTGTTCAAACTATTTAAACGCATTCTTCCGCCGTTGTCAGATACTGAACGTGAGGCTATGGAAGCCGGCGATATTTGGTGGGATGGTGAGTTGTTTAGTGGACGTCCAGATTGGCAGAAGCTACTAGAAACGCCCGAGCCGAAGTTGACCAGTGAAGAGCAGGCGTTTGTCGATAATCAGTTAGCTGAGTTATTGGATATGTTGGATGACTTTAAAATCGTTCAACAAGATAGAGACTTACCTAAACCTGTATGGGATTTTTTACGCAAGGAACATTTCTTTGCCATGATTATTGGTAAGGAATATGGTGGTTTAGATTTCTCCCCAGCGGCTAACTCATACATTGTTTCGCGTATCGCTTCACGTTCTATCAGTGCGGCGGTATCAGTGATGGTGCCTAACTCTCTCGGTCCAGGCGAGCTGTTAACGCATTACGGTACGGATGAACAGAAAAACTATTGGCTTCCGCGTTTAGCCGATGGCACGGACATTCCATGTTTTGCACTGACGGGTCCCGAAGCGGGCTCTGATGCAGGTGCTATTCCCGATGAAGGCATTATTTGTAAGGGTGAACACGAGGGCAAGGAAGTCGTTGGTATTCGTCTTAATTGGTCAAAACGTTATATTACGTTGGCGCCTTCTGCAACGGTTCTGGGTTTGGCATTCAAGTTGTACGATCCTGAAAGCTTGCTAGGCGACAAGAAAGAACTAGGTATTACCTGCGCGTTGATTCCAACGTCACATAAGGGTGTGGTCACGGGTGACCGACACTTCCCACTGAATCAAGCTTTTTTAAATGGTACGACCTACGGTGAAGATGTTTTCATTCCTTTAGAGTGGATCATTGGCGGCGCGGATTATGCGGGTAAAGGCTGGCGCATGTTGGTTGAGTGTCTATCTGCTGGTCGTGGTATTTCATTGCCCGCATTGGCGGCCGCTTCAGGTCACGTCACACAACGTATGACAGGTGCGTACGCTTATGTGCGGCAACAGTTCGGTTTACCGATTGGTGTATTCGAAGGCGTGCAGAGCGCTATGGGTAAAATTGGTGGAACAAACTATACCTTAGAATCGATGCGCCGACTCACCGTATCTGCGTTATGTCAGGGCAAATCACCTTCGGTTGTTACGGCTATGACCAAGTACCACATGACTGAGATGGGTCGTGAGGTTATCGAACATGCGATGGATATTCACGCAGGTAAAGGGATTCAGCTAGGTCCACACAACTACCTGGGTCATAATTATATGGCGACGCCGGTCTCGATTACGGTCGAGGGCGCGAACATTCTAACCCGTAACCTGATGATTTTTGGTCAGGGTGCAACACGCTGTCACCCGTATGTCCTAGAAGAAATGAAAGCCGCGTCTAACCCAGATGAAGAGCAAGGTTTAATGGCATTCGATGGCCTGCTGATGAAACATGTTGGCTTTGCCGTTAGTAATGTGTTCAGCAGCCTTTGGATGGGTTTAACAAGTTCGCGCTTTAATGAAACGCCGGTAAGTGGTGAAACGGGTCGTTATTATCAGCACTTAACGCGCTTTAGTCGCGGCTTAGCCATGGCAGCGGACGTGTCGATGCTAATGCTGGGTGGTGACTTAAAACGTAAAGAAATGATCTCTGCGCGTTTAGGTGATGTTTTGAGTCACTTGTATATGGCGTCAGCGGTGCTGAAGCGTTTCGAGGACGAAGGACGACAAGCGGCTGACTTACCTTATGTGCATTATGCAGTGCAGAGCCACCTACATAAGATTGGTTATGCATTTGATGGATTCTTCCGCAACTTCCCGAAACGTTCAGTGGCGGTACTCATGCGCGCAATGGTATTCCCATTGGGTAATCACTTTGCACAGCCGTCGGATGAGTTATTACAAGACATTAGTACTGACATGATGAAGCCGGGTATCACTCGCGATCGTCACACGTTCTTATGCTACTGGAAAGATGATGAGAACGATATGACAGGTCATATGGAGAAAGCATTCTTAGCGATGTTGGATATGAAAGACGTCTATAAGAAGCTTCGTAAGGCCGAAAAACGCGGTGAGCTATCGGGTAACTTAAACGGTCAGGCGCTAGCCGATAAAGCGAAAGAGCTTAATATTATCAGTGCAGAAGAAGCCGATAAGTTGGCTCATACCGAAAAACTTCGCATGACAGCGATTGGTGTCGATAGCTTTGCCCCCGGCATTATTGAAAACAATCAGTTCTATACCACGAAGGGTGATTTACGCAAACAAGCCGTGCGTGATTAACGCACGGCTCTAAACGCGATATTTACTGTAATGTGGCGCGCTTATCTTTCAGGGTGAAGATAGGCGCGTTTTTGTAAGCACGCGTTGATACGTGTTCCATCGCTGCGGTACTCACTGGACACTGACCGTTAACGATGAAATCGCGTGCAGCACCGGTTAGCGGATCGGCAAACTCACCCCAGTCGGCGACAATTGCATCATTTACCTGGCAGTCAGGCGATAGACCGTCATAGTACTGGCCTTGCCCTTCCGAGTTCACGGTTTCAAAATTAATAGCGAAGGTGACCTTATCGCATAACTCTTGCGGTTGTTGACCCACAGGTTTACCACAACTGGTTTCACCTATCGTGGTTACATCAACGTGCGGGCGTAATGAGTTAATCACCAGCTCAGAGGACGAGCAACTCGCTCCTGTAGTAAGTACAATCACATTATCAAGATCGAGCTGACGAACACCATCAACCAAACTAAAGGTCACGGTTTCATTTTGTGCCGAGTTATTATCATTGAAACGATATTCAATGAAGGTTTTGCCCTGTACTTGTGTACCTGCGGTCTGAGTAGCAAGTTGGTTAGCATAACGAATCAATCCTCCGCCGTTGTACCGAAGGTCAATGACTAAGCGATCGACGTTGTTGGCATCCAGTTCATTGAATACCTGATTGAGGTCATCTCCTGTTCGGTTGATAAACGCATCGAGGGTAAAATAACCGACACGTTGGCCATCAATTTGCCAAATTGTTTGGCCCATCACCGTATTTGTTGCGACTTCATCTTTGGTGATTGTTGCCGTTTGCTCATCGCCCGTCGGGTTACGCCAAGTAATCTCTCTTGTGATGCCTGACTCCGCAGGGCCTAACGCGCCGCTGTAAGCACCATTCGCGAGTAATTGTGAAACAGCAACACCGTCGATCGCAATAATTTCGTCTGCACGACGCATGCCAGCGTTCCATGCGGGTGAATCTTGGTAGACGAAACGTAGTTTGACACGATCGGCACTAATCTGCTGTTGGGAAAAACCAAAGCCTGCGTACTCCGCCGAAACAAACATCGCGTCATATTCATCCTGTGTCAAAATATAACTGTAACGATCTTCGGGGGCACGTAATTCTTCAAGTAGTTGATATACGTCGTCATAAGCCTCGGGGTCGATGGTTTGCGGAAGGCTATCGTTCCAAAAATAATCGTCCTGCATGTATTCGAAGAAGCGTTGGTTTTGATCCGCGGTAGAGCACGTGGCAAAACCATTCCCGCTACCCGCGCTATTATCGCTCCCGCTTGAGGATGAACCGCCGCAGGCTGCAAGCACAGAGCACAGTGAAAGTGATAAGAGCGTACGTACTGTCTTCATTTGAGCCACCATTGTTAACAGTGTGTTAATCACCTTATTACATGCTTATTTTTTACATCGGTCAAGCTGTACAATTCAGCTACCTCTGGCAAACTAGCCGTTATTAATCAGAGCAAATGAGATGATGGCATGGCACAGGTAATGATCGATATCGCGGGTACTGAGTTAACCGCCGAAGACAAGCAACTATTGGCACACCCTGATGTGAACGGTCTAATATTGTTCACCCGCAACTTTGTCAGTATCGAGCAAGTGGAAAATCTCGTCGCCGCTGCGCGTGAGGTGTCTGAAACCCCGTTGTTAGTTGCCGTCGATCACGAAGGTGGGCGAGTACAGCGGTTTCGCGATGGTTTCAGTGCCATCCCCGCAATGGCTCGTATCGCTGAGCTGCCGCACGATGAACAGCTAGCTGCAGCACAAGATTTGGGTTGGCTTATGGCACGCGAAGTAAGAGCCGTCGGTATTGATATTAGTTTTGCACCGGTATTAGACATTAATGGATGCAGCGAAGTGATTGGTGACCGTGCTTTTGCAAGCGATGTACAGCAGGTGGCTCATATTGCGCAATCATTTATCGAGGGGATGCATGAAGCAGGTATGGGCGCAACCGGTAAGCATTTTCCTGGACACGGCTCGGTAGCGGCAGATTCACATTTTGCAGTGCCGGTTGACAGCCGCGCAAAAGAAGTCATTTTTAATACCGATCTGCCTGTTTTTGATATGTTAGCCGATCGACTCGCAGGCATGATGCCAGCGCATGTGATTTATGAACAGGTCGATTCGCAGCCTGCGGGATTTTCTCACTATTGGCTACAAACCATTTTGCGCGAGCAATTGGGCTTTAACGGACTCATCTTTAGTGATGATTTGTCGATGCAAGGCGCGACGGTGGTTGGCGATATGCGTCAACGTGCGTTGGCAGCACTCGAGGCGGGTTGCGATATGGTGTTGGTCTGTAATGATCGTGATGCGGCCTTTGAACTACTGCAACAGCCGTTACCTAATACTTCAGCTCGTAGTCGTCAGCGTTTACAAGCGATGTTGGGCGCTGCTAATTACGAGCGTATGGACGAGCTTCAACGCTCAGACCGTTGGCAATCGGCCCAGCGTTGGCTCGAACGAATCGACGGTTAGTTAAGCTTCGTAAGGCAGTGGGTCTTTAACGCCGTTGGCGGCAAAGGCCTCTAGCCGTTCGACACACGCACCGCATTTGCCACAGGCTTTATCGCGTCCATTGTAGCAAGTCCAAGTATTTGAGTAATCAAGTGCCATGCGCAAGCCGTCAGCGAGAATGGCGTTTTTATCAACATCGAGGTAAGGGGCAACGACTTCGATAGGCTCGTAATTTGCCAACTGACTGACAACGTTCATCTGACGAACAAACTCGGGGCGACAATCAGGATAAATCGCGTGGTCTCCAGAGTGGGCTCCGTAATAAACCGCACTGGCGCCCTCGGATACGGCATAACCGATGGCTAGAGACAACAAAATCATATTGCGGTTGGGCACTACAGTCGATTTCATTGAAGACTCTTCGTAATGACCTTCGGGAATCTCGATATCATCAGTCAGAGAACTTCCCGCTAGCAAGGTGTTAATTGCAGTAATGTCTACGACTTTATGCGGAATGCTCAATTCATCACAGACTTTAGCGGCGACATCCAGCTCTCGCACATGGCGTTGACCATAATTAAAGGACAATGCCGATACTTCATGACCTTGCTCTAAGGCTTTATTCAGTACCGTAAATGAATCCATTCCACCTGAATAAATGACAACCACCTTTTGCGACATTCGCTGACTCCCCGTATAATTAAGCTTCCAATCATTTTAGCGAAAATCATGACTTACCGCATTAACGAAATTTTTGAAACATTGCAGGGTGAGGGCACCTTTACTGGCGTTCCATCCATTTTTATCCGCTTACAGGGGTGTCCTGTCGGTTGCCCTTGGTGTGATACGCAACACACGTGGGACGTGAAGCAAGAAGACCAAGTGTCAGTTGCCACGATGATGGCAAAATCTACGGCAACGTCCGAGTGGGCGGAGATGTCCAGTACTGATATCGTCGAACTGATAAAGCAACGCGGCTATCGTGCTAAGCATATCGTGATTACCGGCGGTGAACCTGCAATGTATGATTTGCGAGCGCTCGGTGAGGCGCTCGAAGCGCACGGTATGCGGTTACAGATAGAGACTAGCGGTACTTATGAGTTGCTCATTACAGCGAGTACTTGGGTGACAGTATCGCCCAAGCTCGATATGCCTGGGGGCTATTTAGTGCGTAGTGATTGCTTGAGTCGCGCCGATGAAATTAAGCATCCGGTAGCGATGCAAAAACATATAGATGCGTTGGATAGACTGTTGCAAGGACAAACGCTGAAATCGGATGTGGTAATTTGTTTGCAGCCTATTAGTCAACGCCCTCGTGCTACCGAACTAGCAATGAAAACCTGTATTGAGCGCAACTGGCGTTTATCGGTACAGATGCATAAATATCTTAATATCGAGTAAGTTAATCTTAGATCAGGCCTGCTAGGCTGGGCGAGTCTGGTTTTTCCTTTCTATACTGCCTGTTCCTTTTTCAATCTGAGGAACAGGTATGTGTCAGTTTCATTACGTAGCACCATCGAAATTTAACCAACGCGGTCAGGGGATGACCGAATACATCATCATAGTCGCGTTGATCGCGGTGGCGGCTATTGGCGTGTATTCGATGTTCGGTCAGAGCCTGCGAAATCAAGTCGCAGGGCTCGCGAAAGAGATGACCGGACAAAGCGCTTCAGGGGAGATCAACCAAGCTCGTCAGTCAGCCCGAACCGCCTCAACGGTAGCCAAGAAAAATATCAACTTGGGTAACTACGACGAAGCCAACAAAACGGAAGAGCAATGAGGCGGAGGGCTGTCAGCCGCGGTATGGCGCTACCACTTTATTTGGCTTTTTCAGTATTACTGTGTCTTGCGCTACTCTCTGTTACACAGTTAGGGCAACATGCGCGGCGGCAATTCTACTTACAAAGTGTAGCTGATAATGCGGCAATGAGTGCTGGCGTGCTAATGGCGCGTCAGCTCAATTTTGCAGCGTTGTTAAACCGCGCCTTGATAGGTAATCAAGTCGCTCTCGCGCAGTGGGTTGGCTTACATAGCTGGTTTAATATGATGCTCTCATTACTGAACAACAGCTCCACTGTGTTGTCGTTCGTGCCTGTGTTGACGGGACCTATGGTAACGCTGAAGCGCGCCCTGAAAGGTATTAAGTTGGGCACTGAGCGTGGCTTATCGGCTGTAGTGATGCTTCATGTCGCCATCATTCAAGCCATTTCTGCACTTCAAACCGTGTTACAACATACTCTGATTGCAGAAATTCCCTTCTCCTTGAACGATGTGGTGGCGGCACATGATGAGACACTTGAATGGGACGCCTTTCATGGCGGCGGTATTGTCCCGTTTCCCACCCTTTGGTGGCGTCTTACACAAGTAGAATCGACCCGAGATAAAGAGCAATCAGCGTTCTTTAAAACGCTTGTGTTAAAGAGTCGCGATCCGTTCTCAAAAAAACGTACCTACAATTGGCTCGATACTTATGCATTAAAAATTCGTCGAGCCGGAGGAAGTGACTTGGCAACGCGTTGGAATGGTGAATGGAATTGGCATGCGATCGATACAGTCTCAGCGCATTGGCGTAAGTACTGGGCATTCGGCAGCATGAAAGAGCGCCTGCCGCTGGCTTGGGGGGCGTCTGCACAGTATGTTCGCGTTAAGCGTTGGGCGTCGATTTATGGTGAGTCGGAATGGATAAACCCATGGGCCACATGGCTCGGTTGGAAGTCAATGCCGCGTCTAAAAGTTAAGCAACCTGCATTTCGCTTCGTGCGCTTGCAACATACCGCACGACTGGGGGCTGATAGAATTGTGGTGAAAATTACTGACCCTGAGTCGGAACAACAAGCCGTAGCCAAAGCGGAAGTTTTTTTCTCGCGTCCCAACAGCTTATTTCCGCGCTCAGATGGCGAGCGAGAGCGAGATAATTTATTTAACGCACTATGGCAAGCCCGTATCACGCCGTTATCGCTTGTGGAAAAAACGGTGCTCGGTATTCAAGCTTATGAAAAATCGACCTAAACCTTCGGCTTGTAAGGGACATGTGTTAGTCGAGTCTTTGATTGTTGCAGGGCTATGGGTCGTTCTGATGATTTCTCTCGCTGATGTATTACTGCCAGCCGTCAATACGAGTGAGACAACCCTAGTCGAGCAACGGCAACGCATTTTTGCCGACCCGATGGATTCTGAGAAGCTTCAGCGTTCAAGTGACTACGCGTCGGCTAAAGTAAGTCATCGCTTGCTGGGACCGCTCGATAAGTTAGTAAAGAATGATTTAGACGTCGATAATCTCGTGCAAACAAAACAGCAAACACCACTGTGGACGATGGCTCAATTGCGCAATGACTGGGCCGCCAAAGACGATGCCGAGTTGCGTGACCGCCCAGCAGGCTGGGTGCTTAACCGGGTGCTCGATATGGGATGGCTTAATACCGTGCAGGACGTTATCGCTATTTTGCCGTTTGCACGGGAATTCTCAAGTGAGTCGTTAATTTGGGGGTATATCGATGACGAGATTGTTCCAGAGGAGGAAGAAACATGTTCGCGGATATTCCAGTGGCTTTGCTGATGTGGTCGTGGACAGAACCTGATCCCGCGCACAAGATGATGCGCTTGCAGACCCCAGCGCACCCCGATTGGCAGGTACTGGAACACAAGTTTCCAAACTGTCCGCTTACGGTCGAGCTAAAACTTTGGGTATGTGAAATTGAGCAAAAGATCTGGTTTTTGCATCAGGGCGCTGATCAGGCTTGGTGGCTTTCATCGCTTGATGCGACCGCAAAGGTTACCACGCCTCCGCCTATCAATATCGGACTGAAGCCATTTGGCTACGGGCGTCAACAGGGCTATCAATATTGGTTATTCATTGAACCCGTCGGCCGTGTTGCCATACAACGGCAACTGGAATTTCGATTGAGTCAGCTAAAACGCCAACGAATATCGGTCGATGACACCCAAGAACTTATCCGTATTCCTGCATTAAGTAGCTTGCTTAGCATCTATAACTATCGCCAGTGGACGGTGTTGATATGGTTAAAAACGCATTAGGACAAGCGCTGACTGAGTCACTCATACTACTCCTCATGTGTTGTGTATTTTTGTTTGGCACTGATTGGGGTCAGTCAATAGTTGAGCAACTTAGAGAGCTTGGCCAATTATTGTCACTTCATTTTAAGACCGTATTGAACTTAATCAGCTTTGTACCGGGGAGTGGAATGTGAAGGCAAAAAAGCAATGGATTGTTTTATTGCTGCTCAGCGTCGCGTTGACGGCTTTCACTTTGTGGCTGTTGCGCTCTTATCTAAACTACGAAACCGCTAAGCGATTGAGGGCAGAAACGCCCCCTGAGCAAGGCATTGTCGTTTTCAGTCAAGATTTAGATGCAGGTACGTTGGTTGACACTTCAATGTTGTCACTTCGGCAATACCCTGCTCATCTCGTTAACCCTACGTGGATGACTGAGGACTATGTCGGCAGCATTTTAGATTTACCGCTTAAGCATTCGGTAACGGCCGGAACACCTGTCGAAGAGACGCAATTTGAGCTTAGTTATCAAAAGCGTATGGCGGATACCTTACCTGCTGGGCATTGGGCAATCACGTTGCCTGTTGATGTGATGCAGATTCACAATGGTCAATTGCAGCCCGATGACCGCGTCGACTTAGTGAGCAAAAATCAGTTACGGGAAACGCTGCAGGTTGTCGAAAATATTCGGGTGCTATCGATCAACGGAGTGGACAATGGAAGCGGATTATCAGTCACTTTAGCGGTTTCTGCTCGGCAACGATTGCAACTTGGGCAAATGATCGGAGAGGGAATGCAATGGTGGGTGAAAGCTGCGGGAGAGAAAAGTCGCCCCTGGCAAACTCAGGTGCGTCGATCAGCGATTTTAGATTGGTAGGAGCGAATCCACAATGTTGAGATATTTACTCATCATGTTGTTTGCTGTCATCGCGCAGCCATGCATCGCCACAAATGCTGAAAAGCTCGTCATCACGGTGGGGCAGAGCGAGCGGGTGAGTATCACCCCGAGTACTCAGGTGATGATAGCCAATGAATCCCTAGCGCAAGCGAAGCTCGTTTCTCAAGATACGCTGTTGGTACGGGGGTTAATGCCTGGTACCACGGATATGTGGTTAATTGGGCCCGATGACAAGCGAGTGGTGATTACCGTATTGCATGCTGTGCCAACCAATGTGCTAGCACGTTTGAAGACTTGGCAGAAAGACTATCAGAGCTTTAGCATTCAACAGCATGGGACGCAAATTGAGTTATCAGGCGCCTTACCTGCATCAAAAAGAGCGACGCTTACAAAGCTGATAGAGCCTTATCCAAATATCATTGATCGAACTACATCGACTCAGGTTGCCCACCCGATGTTGCGGCTCAAAGTGACTATTTTAGAAATTAAGCAGCAGTTTGTGCAGCAACTGGGTATTCAATGGGATACCCAAATAGCAGGACCGAACTGGCAGTGGGGGCGTCAAGGTGGCGTTGAATGGAGTCCTCTGTTGATGTCAAATATTCAGCTTCTCGAGCAACAAGGCGCTGCAAAACTATTAGCGACGCCCGTATTAACAACTCAAAGCGGACAACCCGCCTCCTTTCTTGCCGGCGGCGAAATTCCTATTCCTCAGGTCGTCGGGCAAGGTATGCAGGATGTTAGTTTTCGTGAATACGGGGTGCGGTTAACCATTGATCCTGTGGTGGGCGCGGATAATAAAATCACGGCTAAATTGAGCGCCGAAGTATCAAATATTGACCCCGCGGTCGAAGTGAATGGTGTGCCCGGTATTCTCACGCGGCGCACAGAGGCTGTGTTGAGTGCGCAACATGGTGAAACGGTCGTTCTATCGGGTTTGCTCAGTACCGATAGTAGTGAATCCGAAGCCGGGCTTCCGGGCTTGAATCAGTTACCTATTGCTGGAGAAGTGTTCAAGCAGCGCGGTCAACGCAATCAACATACTGAGTTACTTATTTTTGTTACCAGTGAAATTGTCGCGTATGACCACCAACGTCATGCACTGAAACAGCGTTATCGTGAACAAGCTCAGCAATGGTATTTACAAGCAGGCTGCATTGGACTCAAGGAGTGAGCATGGATAAACAACAACTAAGGCAAGCGCTTAAAACTCATCTACAACAGCGACAGTCAGGCTTACAGGACTTGCCTTCGACTGAACTGCGCGAACATGCCAAACGCTATTTACTTGATCTCACCCACCCTCAGTCACAGGTCGCTGAAGATGCCGTAGCTGATGTGATTGACGAAGTGCTTGGGTTGGGACCTATTGAGACGTTGCTTCGCGATGAGACGGTATCTGAGATCATGGTAAACCGTTACGATCAAGTGTTCGTCGAACGCTCGGGACGACTTGCTGACTCGGGCCTAACGTTTAGTGACGAGTCCAGTTTGCGGCGTGTGATTGAGCGTATTGTATTACCGCTAGGTCGGCATGTTGATGATTCGTCTCCGATGGTGGATGCACGACTGCCCGATGGGTCCCGAGTCAATGCCGTGCTGCAGCCACTCGCGGTAAAGGGCAGTTGTATTACTATTCGTAAGTTTTCATCTAAACCATTGATCATCGACGATTTAATTAGACTGGGTTCGTTAACTCCCGCAGCCGCGGAATTTTTAAAGCTCGCTGTTGAGTGCCGACAGAATATTATTATTTCCGGCGGTACTGGCAGCGGTAAAACGACTTTATTAAACACCTTGTCATCGTTTATTCCGAGTGATGAGCGAATTGTGACGATTGAAGACGCTGCAGAGCTTAGATTACAGCACAAAAACTTGGTTTCACTCGAGGCGCGTCCGAAAAATCAAGAGGGCAAAGGTGCGATAAATATTCGTGATTTAGTTATCAACTCGTTACGGATGCGTCCTGATCGTATCGTCGTGGGTGAGTGTCGTGGCGCCGAGGCACTCGATATGCTGCAAGCCATGAATACAGGTCATGCGGGTTCATTAAGTACGGTGCATGCAAATACAGCGCGAGATGCTGTGCGGCGGCTTGAGATAATGGTCTTAATGGGGTCAATGGATTTACCGGTTTTTGCGATTCGTCAGCAAATCGCTAGTGCGGTTGATTTAATTGTGCAAACCTCCCGATTGAGTAGTGGCCAGCGCGTTGTCACGAGTATTGATGAAGTCACCGGGATTGATGGAGAAACTTTGCAGATTGGAACCTTGTTTACACGGCATCGAGACGAGGGCCGTTTGGTGAGCCAAGGCATGCCGGCAAGGTTTGCAGCCTCGCAAGCCCCCGAAGTTCAAGAGCAGTTAGCGCAAACATTGATGGGATAAACCGATGTTAATTGCGGTTATCCTGTGCGTGCTCCTGACGATTGCGATTTGGTTGACCTGGATGCGTCAGCTGAATCGAAATCGTATACAAGCGATTGAGGGCACGTTGGCGCACCACACGCAGCGCTCGCTACAAGAGTTTTTCGTTTTCTTACCGGTTAAGTGGCTAATTAGGGGATATTTGATTGCGAGCTGTATCTTACCGCTCGTGATGGGGATGACATTAGGGTTGCAGTCGGCCGGCGTGACTTTGGCTGTTTGCTTAATATCACCGCCAATGATCTACCGTTGGCTACGAAATAAACGCTACCGTGCTTTACAACGACAGTTACCGATGTTGTTAATGAATCTATCTAATCAATTGAAGTCAGGAATGAGTATGGTGAACGCCATCACTACACTTTTTGACGAGTTTGAGGCACCGCTTGGACAGGAGGTGAACGAAATCATTCGTCAAGTTAAGTTAGGCGATGATTTGCCCAGTGCGCTCGCCAACTGGCAACAGCGAGTACCTATTTTTAGCATTACGCTCGTGGTTCAAGCTTTAATACTGGGATACCGCAATGGTGGCCAACAGTCACAAGTATTGCGGAGGTTGGCGGAGAACTTGGGTCAACAGCAAAAGGTGAGGGACCGTCAACAGGCATTATCAGCGCAAGGGCGTATGCAGGCGTGGGTGTTAATTAGTATGCCGTTGGCATTGTTTCTTCTGCTTAACTGGATGAAACCCACGCATACCGCTTACTTGACAGGAACACTGATCGGTCAGGTGGCACTCGGTGCAGCCGTGATATTGACTTTAATCGGCGCAATGATGGTTAAGCGCATTCTCAATACAGACGATTTTTAATGCAACTCGTTATTATAGTTTTTTGTTTATTCGTGCTTTGCTGTCTTTTAAGTGGCTTATTGATTTGGTTAGCGCGAATTATTCGGCTAACGGAACGCTGGGAGCGTGTCTGTGAACGCGTGTACCAGAAAATCCCTCTACGGACTCAGGTTTTACTGCGGCGCTGGTTCGACTTAGAGCAACAAGCCGCCAAGTTTCATTGTCGGGTTATTAATGTCAGCAGTGTAATTGCGCTGCTGGCGCTTGTGAGTATTTCGCTCCAATTAGGCTGGTTGTTGATGTTATTAATGTTGGTGACCGCATTAATTATCCAACGTGGACAACGGCAATTTCGCAGTAAACAAGCCCGAATCTATCGGGAACTTCCCGACTTTTGTGATCTGCTTGGGATGATGTTGGCATCAGGTTTACCGTTAATTCCTGCACTTGACCGGGTCTCTAACGCGTCGAGTACGGGGTATTTGGCTCGAGAAATACATTATGTTGGACAACAGATACGACGAGGCACTGACCTAGGCAGCGCATTGTTTGGCTTAGCAGATTTATACCGTATTAACGCTTTAAGTGAATGGTGCAAGTTGTTAAATCGAGGCTACCAACAAGGCAATAGTTTAATCGATGCATTGCTGTTTTTCTCTGAGCAACTGCGCGATGAACAACTTAATCAAGCCGAGAAAAAGGCTCAAGAGGCGCCGGTAAAATTGTTGCTACCATTACTCAGTTGCTTTTTCCCAGTAAACTTCTTAGTGATTTTGGGACCCATCTTTATTCAGTTGCACCAAGGGGGTTACTAGTGACGAGTACCATTATTTGGCCCGACACGCAGTACCTAACAGGCTATTTTTCGCGTTTACGGGGTGTTACAGCATTAACCGAGATGACGCCACTGAGTGCAATTTGGTTTCCACGCTGTCGCGCTATACATACCTTGGGTATGCGTTTCCCAATTGATGTGGTCGCGCTCGATAAGGAAGGAGTCATAATCAATGTGAAGCGTTTTTTAACGCCGAATAGAATTTACATTCAGAAGCGGGCGCATACAGTGATCGAACTGTGTGCATTGAGCCCGTATCCACTCGAATCATGGATTGGAGCTAAGCTCGATTTAGAGGCAAGGAGTCAAAATGAAGAAAAGCATTGGGCTACTCGTATTATGTTTGAGCGCATGCACGAGCACACCACAGTCGCCTCAGTACGCGCAATATCAATTAGGTAATGCTAAAGCATGGTACGAACAGGGAGATCTATTGTCGGCGGAGCAGCAGCTCAATGCATTACATCAGAATGGTGCGGGAAGTGCAGCGAGTTGGCGCTTACTCGGTAATATTCATCTTCGGCAGCATCGTTTAGAGGCAGCCCGCGAGGCGTACCGCAAGTCTGGACAGCTCAATCCTCCCGAAGCAGATGTGTGGCCC
>NZ_DEYI01000024.1:0-29619 GCF_002364475.1 Idiomarina sp. UBA3162 | reverse complement strand
ACCGTTTCCAGCGCAACACAATTGCAAGGCAAAGCGTTGTCATTTAACAATATCGCGGATACCGATGCTGCGCTCGAATGCGTAAAAAGCTTTGTTGAGCCAGCCTGTGTCATCGTTAAACATGCTAACCCGTGTGGCGTTGCTATCGCAGACACCATTGAACAGGCGTATCAACGCGCTTTTAAAACCGACCCTACATCCGCTTTTGGCGGTATTATCGCGTTTAACCGCCCGCTTGACGAAGCCACCGCTAAAGCAATCATTGACCAACAGTTTGTCGAAGTGATTATTGCGCCCTCCGTCAGTAAGTCTGCACAAGTCGTCATAGAATCGAAGAAAAATGTCCGCTTACTGGCGTGTGGAGAGTGGTCGCAGTCGACCGAGCAATGGGACTACAAACGCGTTGCAGGTGGTCTATTAGTTCAAGAAGCAGACGCGCAAGACGTGGATGAGTCGCAGTTACGCGTCGTTTCAAAAGTTGCGCCAACCGATGAGCAAATGGCCGATCTGCGTTTCTGTTGGAAAGTGGCTAAATTTGTTAAATCTAACGCGATTGTCTATGCCAAAGACGGCGCGACAATCGGTGTTGGCGCAGGTCAAATGAGCCGCGTTTATAGTGCAAAAATAGCAGGTATAAAGGCCAACGACGAAGGCCTCAATGTGCCTGGCTCTGTTATGGCGTCTGACGCGTTCTTTCCATTCCGCGATGGTATCGATGCCGCTGCAGAAGCCGGCATTAAAGCGATCATTCAGCCAGGCGGCTCCATTCGAGACGAGGAAATTATTGCGGCGGCCGATGAACATGGTATTGCCATGGTCTTTACGGGAATGCGCCATTTCCGTCATTAATCCGTAGGTAATAGTTAGACAGATTTGCAGCCCTGCATCAGCAGGGCTAATCTATCTTCAACAACTACGGAGGAAACAAGAATGAAAACGAAACTGATGTTATCGATTGCTGCGGCATTGACTTTAAGTGCTTGCGGGCAAGCGTCGAACGAAGGTTCAGTCGGCTCTAGCATGACACTAGAAAAAGCCGTTCAGGACGATAGCCGCACGGAACGCTATGTAAAGCGTGACGAAGCTCGTCATCCCGTTGAAACCCTCGAGTTTTTTGAACTCGCACCAACCATGACAGTGGTTGAGATCTGGCCAGGCGGCGGTTACTACACAGAAATTCTCGCTCCTTATTTAAGTGAAAGCGGCCAGCTTTACGCTGCACACTTTCCGCAAAACTCGGGCAGTGACTATTATCAACGCTCATTAGAAAAGTTCACTGATCGTATTCAAACCGAAGCGGTATTCGGTAATGTTGAAATCACCGAATTTGCACCGCTGACTGATTTGGAAAGTGATATTGCGCCACCCAACAGCGCTGACCGCGTACTAACATTCCGTAACTTGCACAACTGGTATATGAGCGGCGGTGAAGAAGCTGTGCGTGACGCATTTAGTCAGTTTTGGCGAGCGCTGAAGCCAGACGGTATTTTAGGTGTTGTTGATCACCGCTTACCGAGCAATGCGAGTGCTGATGCAATGGCGGAATCGGGCTATGTTCATCAACAGTGGGTTATTGATATCGCTGAGCAAGCGGGTTTTGAGCTTGTTGAAGCCAGTGAAATTAATGCCAACCCGAAAGATACGGCAGACCATCCAAATGGTGTTTGGAACCTACCACCGACATTAAATGTTAATGAAGGTGATGATGCCGAGATATATAAGGCGATTGGCGAGAGCGATCGCTTCACACTGAAGTTTAGAAAACCAACAACACAAAGGTAACACATGAAGATATTGGTAGTTGGTGGCGGTGGCCGCGAGCATGCGCTCGCATGGAAAGCCGCCCAGTCAAAACAAGTCACTGAGGTATTTGTTGCACCGGGCAACGCCGGAACAGCCGATGAAGCAAACCTTAAAAATGTTAGCATCAGTGCTGAAGACATCGAGGGGTTAGCTGACTTTGCTCAAGAGAATGCGATTGACCTCACCATTGTTGGTCCTGAGGCGCCTTTGGTAAAAGGTATCGTTGATCTGTTCCAATCGCGTAAACTTGCGATTTTTGGTCCCTCTGCTGCAGCCGCACAACTCGAGGGCTCAAAGTCGTTCAGTAAGGACTTTTTGGCGCGTCACAACATTCCTACAGCCGCATACGACACCTTTACAGATATTGCGACGGCTAAAAGCTATGTGCGTGACAACCAACTACCTATCGTCATAAAGGCAGACGGCTTAGCAGCAGGCAAAGGCGTCATTATTGCTGAAACCCTTGAGCAAGCCGATGCTGCAATCGACGATATGTTAGCTGGCAATAAGTTCGGCGAGGCCGGCAGTCGTGTTGTAATCGAAGAGTTTCTCACTGGCGAGGAAGCTTCATTTATCGTTATCGCCGATGGTAAAACAGCCGTCGCTTTTGCATCGAGTCAAGATCATAAAGCGCGCGATGACGGCGATAAAGGTCCTAATACCGGCGGTATGGGCGCTTATTCTCCCGCTCCCGTCGTCACCGATGAAGTCCATGAGTGGGTTATGCAGCACGTCATTCAACCCACCATCGACGGCATGGCAGCGGAAGGTACACCTTATGTTGGTTTTCTTTATGCTGGCTTAATGGTTGCTCCAGATGGTTCTGCCAAAGTGTTAGAGTACAACTGTCGCTTTGGTGATCCCGAAACACAGCCCATCATGATGCGCATGCGTTCGGATCTGGTTGAGCTTTGCGAAAAGGCGATTACAGGTCAATTGGCGGGTACTTCGGCTCGCTTTGATGAACGCACCGCTGTAGGCGTAGTGATGGCTGCTGGAGGTTACCCTGAGTCCTATAATAAGGGTGACGAAATTAAAGGCATTCCCGAAGCAACGGAGTCATACAAGGTTTTTCATGCCGGTACAAAATACGAGCAAGGCCGTTTGTTAACAAACGGCGGTCGTGTGTTGTGTTGCGTGGCACTTGGCGATGACGTCCAGCAGGCACAGCTTGAAGCCTATCAGTTAGTTAAGCATATTCATTGGGATAACGTTTATTACCGCAATGATATTGCACACCATGCTATTAAGCGTCTGGGTTAATAGCGAGTTTAAAAAGCGGCTGTCTAAGCCGCTTTTTAGTTCGACTGTCACAAATTCGTCACTCAATTGAGATAAATTAATGCCATCGTTAATCAGTCAGCTCACTATGCATGTCGAATCGGGACGCCTTACTAGAACTCATCGAAAATGATCGTTTATCGCCGCTTTTTCAGCCAATATTTGACAATGCATCGCAAACAATTTTGGGATTTGAAGCACTTATTCGTGGTCCTGAGGGGCATTCACTCGAGTTCCCTGACCAGCTCTTTAAGTTAGCACAAGAGCAAGAACTCCTCTCCGAGCTCGAATTAGCCTGCCGCAACGCAGCCATTCAGCGCTTTGTCCAACTTGAGACAGACGCCAAGTTATTCCTCAATGTAAATCCCAACGTACTTAAAGATGAGAGCCATCCCACTGGCAGCACCCTGCGGCTCTCAGAACTGCATGGGTTAGCACCTGAACGCATCATCATCGAGCTATCAGAACGTTACCCAATAGATGATACCGATTTACTATCTGAGGCTATTGCGCATTATCGCGCACTGGGCCTGCGTGTCGCTATCGATGATCTGGGGGCGGGTTATTCGGGCCTCAAGTTATGGTCAGAACTGCAACCCGACTTCGTTAAAATCGACCGCTATTTTATAAAAGAACTCCAGCACGATGCGACTAAAAAGGAGTTTGTGCAATCAATTATCAACCTTGCTCGTAATTTAAACGCGAAAGTCATTGCAGAGGGTATCGAAACTCAAGCAGAACTGCAGCAGTTGAATGAACTAGGAATCCATTTGTATCAAGGCTTTTACCTCTGTCGGCCCGTTCAAAGCCCGCCCTTACACCCGGATTCACAACTGATAGAGCGTATTGCTAGCTCACATCGACCTAATGGCGATACCATTGCTCAGTTAGTTAAAGATGCGCCTAGCATCCCATCGACGACAAAAGCGCATGTGGCGCTTGATTTATTCACCGGTGACAAGCAACTCACCGCAATTCCCGTTGTCGACAACGGTAAGCCGGTCGGTATGTTGCGCCGCGAAGCGATTATGGAGTTATTCTCGGGGTCTTATGGACGCGCTCTTTACGCCAATAAAGATGTCGTTCGAGTAATGGATAAGAACCCCATGATTGTGGACTGGCAAACACCCATCGACTTGGTCAGTAACAAAGTGACCGATGATTTTGATGTTGATATCTACAAACAATTTATTGTTACACAAAATAGTCGATATCAAGGCATCGCGTCCATTCGAGATCTCTTGCGACGCATCACCGAAGTCAAAGTTCAGAATGCACGCTATGCTAATCCACTAACTTTGTTACCGGGAAACGTGCCGATACACCGCACCATCTCCCAATATCTCGAAGATAATAAAGCTTTTGAAGTCGCTTACTTTGACCTTAACAACTTTAAACCCTATAACGACGTTTACGGCTATTCGAAAGGCGACCGAGTAATATCTTGGGTGGGCGAGCTATTACGCGAGGTATTCGCTGAGAGTCATCACTTTGTCGGTCATATCGGGGGCGACGATTTTGTCACTATCTCGCCTGTTGCTGCGACTAACAGAGATAAATATCTCGACGTAGTGGCGCGTTTTGAGGCCAAAGTGAAAGAGTTTTACTCAACCGCTGATCAAGCGAGGCAGTATATTTTGGCCAATGACAGAACGGGAGAACGAGCGCAGTTCCCATTATTAGGCATTGCAATTGGTATTGTACAGCCAGACTATTATCGCTGTAACTCGTATCATGACGTTTCTGATTTAGCGGCAGAAGCAAAGAAGCGAGCAAAACAACAACAAAAAAGCGCCTGTTTTTTCAGTCACAGACGCTTTCCTCAATTAATCCTCGACGATTAAGTCATCTTCACTGTCAGTGGAGTAACCGAAATCTTCATCGGATAATTTACCTTTACCATACATACTTGCCACCTTAGGCCGGTGTATGCGTGCTTGGTATTTTGCCCAAGCCTTTTCAACAACGGTTACGGGCGCTTGTTCACCACGAGCCGATGCGAGCAATGAAATATCTTCATCGCAGCTAGGCGTTAATTCACCCTGCAATAAAGCAGTGATTAAACAGCCATATTGAGTCAGTGCGTCACTTTCTCGAATAGAAAAATCCCCAGAGCGAGAGAAACCATAGGGATAATTGCGGAAATCGTTAAACGGTTTTCTCAATAAAAATTCACGTGTAATTGCGGTCATGGCAAGCCCTTCCTACAGACTAAAACCTAACAAAAAGTCTGTCGCCTATAACGACAATGACGATATAGATGTAGAAAGAAAGTTTGTCAACGAAAACTTTATTTTTTAGCTCAAATACCCGTGACTAACCGGTGATGGACAACCAGACATGATGCAGACTTTTCCAGCTTAGCACGATACTGGTTAACATGATGATGGCTGCGAATGCATTACCCACGATACTGTTTTTCATGTGTCTCATCGTCGACTGATTACACAACCACCAAATGAAACCGACGATAACCGGAAGTAAAATACCGTTAGCGACTTGAGCAAACCAGATCACTTTAATCGGCGATAGACCTAGGCTACTAATGACAACACCTAGCACTAGAATCGTTGCCCAAATGACGCGAAAAGCAAAGCCAGTTAATGACTGTTTCCATCCCATAATACCGCATAGCGCATAAGCAGATGCCAGTGGTGCAGTGGTAGCTGATGAAATACCGGCTGCACACAAGCCGAGTGCCATTAAATATTTAGCAGAGTCACCAAATAAAGGGGCCAACGCGATAGCAAGATCACCAGCGGACTCAATAGCAATACCTTGAGCAAAAAAAGCGCTGGCAGCGGTCGCCAATATCGCCATAGAAATGAGGCCGCCCAGCGGAATTGAGATAAACGTATCGATCCGCGCCTGTTTTACTCCTTCATCACCGGACCACTTATTTGCCACCGACGCGCTATGAAGAAATAAGTTGTAAGGCACCACGGTCGTTCCGACCAGCGCGATAACGGTTAAAATACTGTCCGACGGCCAACGCCAGCGCAGCAAACTATCGGCAACGCCAAGCCAGTTCGGGTCGGTCAACAAAAAAGTACCGATAAACGCGAGGCTCATCAACAAAACCAGCGTAATCAACGCATACTCAATAAACCTGGCTTTGCCTTGCCAAAGAATAGCGGCCGCTAATAGGCCAAAAACTAACGGCCATCCCTTGGCAAACCAATCCGATAGTAACGGCACCTCCCCCAACACTTCCTGCGCACCAAGCGTAGCGCCCGATAAGTTACCGCCTTGGTAAACGCTGTTGCCAACCACAATGGCCGCGATAATCAGTGTGAAGAAAAGAATGCGCAGCCAAGGTGAGGTAATTTGGTCGCGGATGTTTTCACCAAGCCCGTTACCGGTGACCACCCCAATACGCGATGCCATCTCTTGTAAAACAGCACAAATAAGTGTGGAAAGTAATAGCGCCCATAACAACGCATAACCGAATTCAGCGCCAGCCAGCGAGGCCGTTACTACCGTTCCCGGCCCTATGAATGCGGCCGCTACAAGCGCCCCTGGACCAAATTGCGATAGCTTCATCAACTTTCCTCGACTAACTCAAGCACTAACCAATTATCTTCAATAGCTGCATCTGAGTTATCAATTAAGTCATCCATGTGTGCATGCCCGTGCTCTGTTAAGCCCATGACGCCAACTGCGCAGTGACGACCTCGTGCTTTGCCTGAATAAAGTGCAAGGTCCGCCAACTTCAGAGCGCTCTCCCAGTCTAGCTCAGCCTCACTGAAATGACTGAAAGGCAGTGTAATGAAACCAATAGTCGCTGTCACCTCTATGGCTTTTTTCGACGTCTCGACCGGTTCAGACGACACCGCGTGTTGAATACGCTTCACAAGCTCTATGAGCTGCTGCTGGTTAACGCGATTAAGGCAAAATAAAAATTCCTCTCCGCCCCAGCGGACCAAGCTATCGTCTTCGCGGCACAATTCGCGCAGACGACGACTCATCTCTACGAGTACTTCGTCGCCGGTATGGTGTCCGTAGGTATCATTAATTCGCTTGAAATTATCAATATCGAGTAACACGAGACCAATCGGCGTGGTTACATTTTGTTTTCTGCGCGCCTCCATCGATAGTTGCATCGAGCGACGGTTCTCCAAACCAGTCAACGGATCGCGTTTAGTTTGCTCTGATAGAGCAACGTTAGCCTGTTGCAATTTACGGTTAGACTCTTTCACTTTGCGGTAGAGCAACAATAGCGCCAAGAACACAAAGCCACCCAGAATGATCGCTAACCAAGTGATAATTGTTTGTTGACGATTATTCTCTATGATCTGCTCGCTCAGCTTGTTGCGCTGCTCCAACAAATCTATTCGCTGAGCTTTATCACGATTATCGTACAATGCCTGCATTTCGGCTAATGCCTTACTTTGCGAATTTTGTAAGATTTTTTCTCGAATAGACTGTCGTTCTTTTAAAGCAACCGCTTGCTCTTTATATCGCTCCATAACTTCAAAGGCTTGAGCAAGCTCCTTTAGGGTTTGTTCAAGCGCACTCAATTGGTCGGTTTCGCGAAAATAATCAACGACCCGTTTCATCTGTTGCAAACCTAAGCTATCGCCTTGTCTCACAGCGATAAAACCTAGGTTAAATTCGACCGTGCGCACCATATCGTCATAATCTAATGATTTGGCTAACGCCAAGGCTTCATTCAGGTGAGCTTTAGCTTTATCCAACTGCTCTAGCCGCATGTACGAGTCGCCAAAATTATTCAAAACAATGGCGCGTTGATAGGGAAAGTTTTCCGTATACTGATACGCCTTCTGCAGCGCCGTAAGTCCACGCTCATAGTTACCAAGACTGGTGTAGGCATAATACTGAGTAAACCACAGCTCATATGACAACGATGGAATGGAATTATCGCCGATTTCATCGAGTGCCTCCTGTGACGTTTTCAACGCTAAGTCCCACTGTTCGAGGCGCAACTGAATATCTGCAATGGATGACTTGAGGTACAATCGACGACGAAGCTGACTAATGCCTTCCATATGATCAAGCGCGGACTGTGCTTTAATTAAATAACCCAACGCAACTTCATAGCGGCTCCACTGCGTGTAAAGTCGCGAAAGCAAGTTATAGGCGTAATAATTGATTCGTGGATTACGCACTCTCGGCATAATCGCCTCGAGGTCCGGCACTTTAACAAAGGCTTTATCGAGCTTATCTGCGAATACCAGCAAATCAATTCGATTGGCCAGCAATTCAGCTTTTAGATTCGCATCACTGCTCTGCTGAACCTCTTTTTCCAACCGATCTAAAATTTCATTCGCTTTGTCATACTGTCCTTCATAGGCAAACTCGGATGCCCAATAAGTAAGTGCTCTAACACGGACGGCAAGGGGGGTCGTTGGCGCGAGCCGATTAATGACGGGCTGCAAAAAAGCTTTGCCATCAAAATCATCAGCCACCGATTGATTAAGATATTCGTTGAGTTGCGACTCGATAGACTGAGGAGGTTGGTCTTCAACCGTATTCGCTTCGACTAAAGACGCATAGCCGACCAAGACAAAGCTCAGTAACAATAGACATAATGTATGCGTGAGTGATTCATGAGTTTTGACAAGTTTCACGGATATGCGTCCAACTTTTTGTTATATTTTTTGTATTAGCGGCGACATTGTATACGATTTTGCAACATCCTGTAACAGTCTAGCTTATTTAGCGCTCAATCTAAATAAAGAAAATCCCCTGCAAGGTGGTGATTATGGGCAAACTTGACTGGTCCAAGCTTTTAAAGTCTGGACAACGTATTTTTATCGGTTCCCACGCGGCGGTGCCTACGGCGCTTATTAACGATCTGATCGAAAATGCAAAGCATCTGCACGATATTGAGATTGTGCAGCTCATGACGCTATCTGACAATAAATGGGCATTACCCGAGCATCAACAGCTATTCAAAGTAAACACCTTTTTTATTGGCGGCGATCACGTTCGCACGGCGGTTAATGAAGGGCGAGCAGACTATACGCCTTGTTTTATTTCCGATATTCCCAATTTGTTTAACAACGGTATTTTACCGTTAGACGCTGCGCTTATTATGGTCAGCCCTGCTGATCAATATGGTTATCACTCAATGGGAGTCTCCGTTGATATGGTGGCCGCCGCTGCTAAATCGGCCAATACCGTAATCGCACAAGTCAATGAGCATATGCCCGTTACCTTTGGTCAATCCTTCCTGCATAAAAATCAGATCGATTACTTTTGGTATCACGATCAACCGCTACCTGAATTACCGCCACCCGATACCGTAGATAACAAAATTATTGAACGTATTGGACAGTATATTGCCTTGTTAGTAAGAGACGGTTGTACTTTGCAAATTGGCTTAGGTCGTATTTGTGCCGCAGCGTTACACTACTTAGGTAACCATAAAGACCTCGGTGTACACAGCGAGCTTATCACCGACGATATTATGAACCTCATGCTGCAAGGCGTGATTAATAACCGTAAAAAGACCTTCCATCCCAATAAAATTGTCACTAGCTTTTGTATGGGTAGCCAAGCGCTATACGACTTTGTCGATCGCAATCCCCACGTTGGCTTTTATCCAAGTGAATACGTCAACTCGCCAACAAACATTGCGCGCAACGACAACCTCATTGCTATTAATAGCGCGATTGAAGTCGACCTAACCGGGCAAGTGGTCTCCGACTCGATAGGTCATCAATTCTACTCGGGTATTGGTGGGCAAGTTGATTTTAGTCGAGGAGCATCACTGAGCCAAGGTGGGAAACCGGTCATCGCCCTACCGTCAACGACGCAGGATGGTAAAACCTCTCGTATCGTGCCACACATTCGTGAAGGCGCCGGTGTGGTCACCTCGCGCGGTCACGTCCATTATGTTGTGACTGAGTTCGGTGTTGCATCATTGCGCGGTAAGAGTATTCGAGAACGTGCACTCGAACTTATCCGTGTTGCCCATCCTAAGTTTAGACAGCAGTTATTACAGCAAGTGCGTCAGCATTACTGGGTGCCCCATTACCAACAGCTAACACCGAGTGATGTGCCAGAACTTGGAGAGATTGGTTTTAAGAAAATCAGCTTCGCCGGAGAGGAGTTTGATTTACGGCCGCTATACCCGTCCGACGAACGCCGTCTGCAAGAGTTCTTCTATTCGCACACAAAAGAAACGCTCCAATTGCGTTATAACGCTGTCCCAACACAAATGAGTCGAGAAAAATCCTGTACTTTAGTGAGTATTGATCAGTCCGTTGACCTTGCACTGTGTATTGTGCGTCAAAAAGGCTCTGCGGCAAAAATCATGGCCGTGGGGCGCTATTACTATATTGAATCTCATAATAGTTGCGAGGTCGCGTTTGTTACTCGTGAGCATTACCAGGGTCAGGGAATGGCCAGTGTCTTACTACAAGAAATGATACGAATTGCCAAACTACGTGGGCTCGACTCAATGCAGGCAGTCGTACTCGTGAATAATAAACCCATGCTCAACGTGTTTGAGAAGTCCGGATTTGTGCGTCAAGCGAGTGATGAGCCGGGTGAAGTCATGCTCAAACTCGAACTTAAGCAAAACCAAACCCAAGAAGAGTCGTCCTCATGAGTATTTTCCTTTACTCTCATCCTCACTGTCTACTGCATAACCCTGATAAAGAACATCCAGAGTGTCCTGGTCGTATAGACGCGGTGAATGACCAGATTATTCGTTCAGGACTCGACTTTGTGTTGACTCGTGAGCAGGCGGGTCCTGCAACGTTAGAGCATATAAAACTAGCGCATAGCGATCAGTACATCAGTGAGTTGTATCGTAAACAGCCTCAGGAGGGTCATGTTTGGCTCGATCCAGATACGCCGATGACGCCCGACACGCTTGATTCTGCACTCCATGCGGTTGGCGCAAACGTGGCTGCCGTAGATAAAGTGTTAGCCGATCAAAACAAACAGGCGTTCTGCCTGGTAAGACCGCCGGGACATCATGCGACAAAGGATCAAGCAATGGGGTTTTGCGTATTTAATAATATAGCCATTGCAGCGCTGTACGCGCAGCAGGCTTATGGCTTATCACGCGTAGCGATTGTTGACTTTGATGTGCATCATGGCAACGGTACGGAAGATATTGTGCAAGCGCACCCTAATATCCTGTTTTGCTCAACTTTTCAGTCACAGCTCTACCCTTATGTTGATGAGAACGAAAACGACGATCACATTATTTCGATCGCGCTACCGCCAGGCTGTAAAAGTTTAGATTGGCGAGAGGCTGTGTACTACCAAATTTTGCCTCAACTCGATGCATTTAAACCCCAATTAATTCTCATCTCAGCAGGTTTTGATGGTCATATTGAGGATGAAATGTCGCAGTTTTTATTAAAAGAAGATGATTACTTTTGGATTACGCAAAAACTGAAGTTGATCGCCGACAAACATTGTTCTGGACGCATCGTTTCTAGCTTAGAGGGCGGCTATGATCACAGCGCATTAGGACGCAGTGTTGTGGCGCATTTAAAAGGGATGCTGGGTAGCGAATACTAAGATAAAAGAGATTTGGAGCGGGAAACGAGACTCGAACTCGCGACCCCAACCTTGGCAAGGTTGTGCTCTACCAACTGAGCTATTCCCGCATTTCGGTATAAATACTTAGGAGAGTCTGACTTGGAGCGGGAAACGAGACTCGAACTCGCGACCCCAACCTTGGCAAGGTTGTGCTCTACCAACTGAGCTATTCCCGCATCGTCAGTGCGGCGTGTATTCTACTGAAACCGCCGCCAACGTCAACCGCTTTTTCACCACGGGCCGTTTAAATGGCGAAAAAATGTGCTCTATAATGTTTGAGTTCATCTATTGACTCACGAATATCAGCAAGTGCTTCATGTGCGCCTTTCTTTTTGAACCCATTCATGGCTTCGGGCTTCCAGCGCTTGGCCAGTTCTTTTATCGTGCTTACATCGAGGTTTCGATAATGGAAAAAAGCCTCGAGCTCCGGCATGTGCCGCGCCAAAAAGCGGCGATCCTGACAAATTGAATTACCACACATAGGCGATGTATTGGGCTCGACATACTGTGATAAAAACTCAATGGTTTCGCGCACCGCATCCGCTTCGTTATGCTGGCTCTTTTGCACTCGCTCGACGAGACCTGAGCCGGTATGCGTTTTGACATTCCAGTCATCCATTTTATCCAGGTTTGCCTGCGGCTGATGAATCGCTATAGTTGGGCCCTCAGCAAGAATATTCAAATCGGCGTCAGTCACGATGGTTGCCACCTCAATAACGTGATCGTAGTCAGGATTTAACCCCGTCATTTCTAAATCGATCCAAATTAACCGCTGACTTTTTTGTTCTTCACTCATTCGAACTCTCTTAACTCGACTCATTTTAGGTTATGATAGCGTTAAACCGTAAGTGGCAACAAGGTAAAGCGATTGGCGAAGCAAAAACGACTGAATAAAGGGCAAAAACGTCGAATCCAACAGAACCGTGAGAAGCGTCTCGCGCAAGCGTTCGACGTGCCTAGCGACCAGCTAGGTGCCAGCGAAACAGGCATCATTGTCAGTCGTTACGGTCAGCACGCCGACTTGTTGACCGCCGATAATGAAATTATTCGTTGTCACATACGGCGTACTGTCGATTCATTGGTGACTGGTGATAAAGTACAATGGCGCCCAATGATCCAGGCGCAAGACGGTATGCGAGGCATTATCGAAGCGGTGCACGAACGTCAATCGTTGTTGTCTCGCCCTGATTATTATGACGGTCTTAAGCCAGTCGCCGCCAACATCGACCAGATATTTGTCATTTCGAGCGTGCTCCCAAGCTTTACGACACAAATTATCGACCGTTATATCGTTGCGTGCGAAGCGATCGATATTGAGCCGATTATCGTTCTTAATAAAGCCGATTTGTTAGACGAAATTGATGCTGAAGAGCGCCAGCTGATTGAGCAAAGGCTGGCTGACTACCAAGCGATTGGCTATCGGGTACTACGGGTGAGTAGTCAGACTGCAGAAGGTATGGCTGAACTTAACAACATGTTGAGTGAACATATCTCGATTGTTGTCGGTCAAAGTGGTGTCGGAAAGTCATCTATCGTCAATCGGCTTCTTCCTGACGTTGCCACCGAAACCAAAGAAGTCTCGTCAAATTCGGGTTTGGGTCAGCATACGACGACCGTGGCAACCTGGTATCCGTTAAAAAGCGGTGGCGCCTTGATCGACTCCCCTGGAATACGCGAATTTGCATTGTGGCACCTTGAACCAGAGCAAGTCGCCAATGGTTATGTTGATTTTCAGTCTTATCTTGGGGCCTGCAAGTTTAAAGATTGCAAACACAAAAATGATCCGGGCTGCGCATTGCAAGAAGCTGCGGAAAAAGGTGAAATACACCCATGGCGATTAGAAAATTATCATCGGATTATCGAGTCTATGTTGGCTAATAAGCCATCTCGAGTTTCAGCAAGAGGAAAACCGTAAGTGAGCAGCAGCGAACGATTCAAAATTGGCCTTCAATACATACTCCCAAAACACCTGCTATCGCGTTTAGTAGGGCGATTCGCAGCTGCGAAAGCAGGGCTATTTACTCAGGCTTTTATTCGCTGGTTTATCAAACAGTACAAAATCGATATGTCCGAAGCGATTCAAGAAGATCCACGCGACTATGCCACATTCAATCAGTTTTTTACTCGTCGTCTAAAACCTGAATTACGTCCAATCGTTGATGAGTCGGACCGTCTGGCTCATCCGGTTGATGGTGCCGTGAGTCAGCTCGGCGATATTGAGGAAGGCCGTATTTTCCAGGCCAAAGGACACGATTATTCGTTGCTTGAACTGCTAGGTGGAAAAGACGAGGACGCGGCTCCGTTCCGTGAAGGAACGTTCGCCACCATTTATCTCGCACCAAAAGATTATCATCGAATCCATATGCCAGTTGACGGGGTGCTGCGCAAGATGGTGTATATTCCGGGCGATCTATTTTCTGTCAATCCACTCACCGCACAAAACGTACCGAATCTATTTGCACGCAACGAGCGAGTCGTCGCAATATTTGATACCGAAGTCGGTCCGATGTCGATGGTTCTCGTCGGCGCGACCATTGTTGCGAGTATTGGTACCGTTTGGTCGGGAACCGTCACCCCTCCAACGGGCGCACGGATACAGCATTGGTCCTACCCGACATCTGGGCCTGAAGCTATTCGTCTCAAAAAAGGTGAAGAGATGGGTCACTTTAAACTCGGCTCCACCGTAGTGATGACCTTCGCTAAAGGGGCAATAGAGTTTGATGAAGCACTGCAACCCGGCTCGGTGACTCGAATGGGTTCAGCGATGGCTAAGGTTCGGTCATGAAAATTTGGGCGCATCGGGGTGCGAGCTTCGAAGCGCCCGAAAACACCCTGGCGGCATTTAGTCGAGCGATTGATAGCCATGCCTTTGGTATTGAGCTTGACGTTTATGCCGTCGACGATGAGCGATTTGTATTCCATGACCGGTACTTAGAGCGCTTAACAGCTTCACCAGGACGTTTGCTCGATTTAACTCAAGCTCAAGTTAGAGCGCTTAAGGTATTCGGTCAGCAACCCATTCCCACACTGCGTGAAGCACTTGAGCATATAGCCGGGCACTGTCACGTCAACATAGAGCTAAAAGGCGATATCCCAAGCCAATCACTGCTTCTAGACATCGATTACGTATTAGAGCGAAAGCTGTTCAAGCCCGAGCAGATCCTCGTCTCTTCGTTTAATCACCATTGGTTACAGCGCTTAAAACACCGTCGTCCAAACATCAACGTAGGTGCCTTAACCACTTGTTGCCCGCTCGACTACTGTGATTTTGCATCGCGTCTTAACGCCTACTCTGTGCATGTTGACGTTGATTTTGTCACACAGGAGTTAGTTGATGACGCACACCGACGCGCATTGGAAGTCTACGTATTTACCGTAGATGAAGGGCATGATATCGAAGAGTTACATGACATGGGTGTGGATGGCATTTTTACCAACCACCCGAGTTTTGCTCAGAAAATTATAGAGGGGCTACCCGGTATAAACCGTTCGCCCCTCTGGCACTATTAACCAACCGCCTAGTGACGGTGGTCAGGGTATTCCTCTTGCAATGACTCTAAACGACGTGTAATCGCCATCGGTGATTGTGTCTTCTGCGCCATCAGCATATACAGTGCTGGTATCACAAACAGCGTTAAGAACGCCGATAATGCGACACCCGCGAAGATAACCGTACCAATTACCATACGGCTCTCAGAACCAGGCCCTGTTCCCAGAATAAGCGGAACCGAACTCATTAAGGTGGTAAATGCCGTCATGACAATCGGTCGCAAGCGTTGTCGCGACGCAGTAATCACCGCATCACGGAACGAGAGGCCAGCGTCACGTAACTGGTTGGCAAACTCAACAATTAAAATGCCATTCTTCGCTGCCAAACCAATAAGCATGACGATACCGATTTGGCTATAAATATTAATGCTGTTACCAGTCAAATACAGACCAATAAAAGCACCCACAATTGCAATCGGGACGGCCAGCATGATAACCAATGGGTGGATAAAGCTCTCGAACTGCGCCGCAAGCACCAAAAAGGTAATAATTAATGCAAGCCCGAAGACAAATACTATCGAGCTACCACTTTCCTTGTAGAGTTGCGACTCACCTTTGTAGTCAATAGAGACGTCTTCTGGAAGTTTCTCGTCTACGACGCTCTCTAAGTAGCTCAACGCTTCGCCGAGCGAATACCCCTCGGCTAGGTTGGCTTCAATGGTGACACTGCGCATACGGTTATAACGATTCAACTGAGATGAAGTCGCCCGCTCGCTCACCTTCACCACATTCGACAGTGGAATCAGTTCGCCGCTTTTGCCTGATCGCACATAAATGTTATCGATAGCACTTGGACTGCGATAGTCGGCTTTTTCACCCTCAAGCATGACATAGTACTCTTCGCCACGGTCAAGATAGGTCGTTACCCGACGTTGACCTAAAATCGATTGCAGCGTGATACCGATATCTTCAACCGATACACCGAGGTCGGCCGCTCTCACTTCATCAACTTCGATTAATAGTTGCGGTAAAGTCTCTTTATAATCACTATCGACTTCAACTAAACCTGGGTTCTTAGCGGCTTCCTCAATCACGATATCGCGATACTCAGCCAGCTTTTCGTAGGTATTACCTTGCAGTACAAACTGTACCGGTCGACCACCGCCACCGCTAATACCACTGCGCATAAAGGCAAAAGCCTGTACTCCGACGACTTGATTGAGTTTTTTACGCATCTCTTCCATGAGTTCAAACGTCGACCAGTCACGCTCCTCAAAAGGAATTGCACCGACAATCGCGATACCCGCTGAGTTGCCCCAACCGGGCGCCCGAACAATGACGCGGTCTATTTTATTTTGATCGATATAGGGCAGCAGAATTTGCTCAATTTCATCCATGTGCCGCGAATTAGATTCAAAACTCGCCCCTTCTGCGCCTTTAATACTGATGTAGAAGGTACCGCGATCCTCCGGTGGTGCGAATTCTTGTGGTACAAATTGCATTGCGCCGTAACTCACCACACCACTCAGAACAACTAAAACCAATGCCAAACTCGGACGCTTGATACTGCCCTCTAGTAGGGTGGTATATTTAGCCTCAAGCCACTTAAAGAAGCGGTCGAATGCCATACCAAACTTACTAGTGCGTTCTTTTTTATGTAATATTTTAGAACCGAGCATCGGCGTCAGCGTCAGCGCTGCAATGCTAGAAAACGCCACGGCAGCGGCAATCGCTAAAGCAAACTCGGTAAACAACTTACCGATATTCCCTTCCAAGAAGGCCAGCGGTACAAATACTGAAATCAGCACTAACGTCGTTGCAATAACCGCAAAGCCCACTTCTCGAGCACCGCGATAAGCTGCCAGTAAGGGAGGCTCGCCTTCTTCGACCCGACGATAGATATTCTCTAGCACCACGATCGAGTCATCAACCACAAGCCCGATTGCGAGCACGAGTGCCAGCAAGGTCAATAAGTTAATCGAGAATCCGAGTGAGAACAGCACAATATACGAAGCAATAATAGCCACAGGTACCGTCAACGCGGGGATAATGGTCGCTCGGATATTGCCTAAAAATAGATAAATAACCACCACAACCAATGCCATCGCGATGAGTAGTGTGTTATACACTTCATCAATCGAGCCTTTGATGAAAATAGACGAGTCGTAACTTGTGGCTAAGTACATGGTTTCTGGTAGTGTTTTTTCTAACACTTCCATTTCCTCGCGCACATTCTCTACGACACTCAGGGTGTTGGCTTTGGATTGTTTAATGATGCCGATACCGACCATATTGACGCCATTACCACGGAAATCAGTTTTGTCGTCCTCGGCGCCAAGCTCAACACGCGCAACCTCACCCAACCTCACTAAATAACCGTCATCACCCTGACGAATCACTAAGTTTCGGAAGTCGTCCTCGGATAAGTAGGCGCGTGCCATACGTACGGAAAATTCACGCTCAGTCGACTCAACTTCGCCCGCTGGTAACTCAATATTTTCCTCACGTAAGCGGCTAACGATATCCGTCACAGTGATCTGACGTGCAGCCATCGCGTCGCGATCAAGCCAAACACGCATTGCATAACGGCGATCACCACCAATACGCACACGCGCAACACCATCGACAACAGCGAGACGGTCCACAATATAGCGTTCTGCATAGTCGGTCAGTTCAAGTATCGACATACTCTCGCTACGCAAGTTATACCAAACCACCGTTGTTTCATCAGAAGAGGCTTTTGAAACCTCGGGAGGGTCGGATTCCTCGGGCAAATTATCCAGCGCACGTGATACCCGCTCGCGTACATCATTGGAGGCTGCATCAATATCGCGTGAAAGTGTGAATTCAATGCTAATCGATGAATTCCCAGGGCGACTGCGTGACGAGATATTTTTTATCCCCTCAATGCCACTGATGCGTTCTTCGATAAGCTGCGTTACTTGCGTTTCTACGACTTCAGCACTCGCCCCTGGGTAGTCTGTGCTGATGGTTACCACAGGCGCATCAATATCCGGAAACTCTCGCAACGGAAGCATTGTGAAAGCAACAATACCGAAAATAATTAACAGTACATTGACGACGGTGGCAAAGACTGGGCGTTTTACTGATACATCAGATAACAACATGCCCTAGTCCTCCCTTACATCGACAGGAATACCATCACGCAAGCGCACTAAGCCCTCGACGATAACTTCGTCACCCGGTTTAACGCCCTCTGTAATCTCGACTACGCCCGGCTTACGACGACCGATGCTCACTTCCACCTGTTTAGCGCGATTATCCGGTGTTAGAACAAACACATACTGACGATTTTGAATCGGTAATAACGCTTTTTCAGGAAGTATCAAAGCCTCATCAATGCTGCGTAACAAGGTAATTTGTAACAACATACCTGGGCGTAAGCGTTCATCATCATTGGCTAGTTTGGCACGAACACGTACTGACCGAGTGACAGGATCGATGCGTGAATCAATACTGGTAATGCGTCCGCGGAATTGCTCGCCGGGATACGCTCGATTTCGAGCGATGACTTCCTGGTCAACAGCGAGGCTAGCGAAATACCGTTCTGGAACACTGAAGTCCACTTTAATCGGCGAGATGTCATCTAATGTTGTAAAGGTATCCCCCGGTGCAACTAAGGCGCCCGGGCTTACTTCTCGGATACCTACGCGACCCGTAAAGGGTGCATAAATTTTCATTTCGGCTAAAGTAGCTTCCGCCACCTCAAGTTCAGCCTGAAGTCGATTAACTTCGACATGTTGCTCTTCAACCTGCTGTTGCGAGGCCGCATTTTGACGACGCAGAGAGGTTAAACGGTCAAGTTGACGCTGGGCTTCGTTGAGACTGAACTGTAGCTGCTGTACGCGAGCCACTTCTTTACGCGCATTGAGCTCAGCCAGTAGTTGACCTTTCTCGACACGATCACCGCTATCAAAATAAATAGCTTCGACGATATCTTGTGTTTGCGAGGTAATTTCAACTGTTTCATTGGCTTGTGCTGTACCGAGCGCTTCGATCACATCTCGATATTCACTCATCGCCACCACTTGTGTCCTTACAGGGACACTGGGTTGCGATTGTTCCTCAACCTCTGTAGTTGGAGGAAAAGCAAAGAAATAAATCGCCAATGCAATTAAGGCGATAACAACAAGGGTAATTGGATTAATCCAATTGCGGCGCGCCATACAATAACCTCGAGAAAAACAACATCGTAATAAGGTCTATTGTATGAAAAACACCGCCCGTTGGGCGGTGCATCTAACGAGTATGAACGTGAGTTAATCGCAAATGTTTCAAATTATGTGATATTTAACGGTGATATTTGGGACTATGCTTATGAACGGCTTCAATGAATGCACCCGCGTGATCCGGGTTCACTTCTGGGTGGATCCCATGACCTAGATTAAATACGTGACCACTTCCTTCACCATAACTCTCTAAAATCAACTGAACTTCTTCTTCGATACGTTGTGGAGAAGCATATAATACAGATGGATCCATATTACCTTGCAAAGCAACCTGATCGCCAACGCGCGCACGCGCATCCGACAAGTCAGTAGTCCAGTCCACGCCTAAACCATCAGCGCCCGTTTGTGCCATCGCCTCTAGCCACTGCCCACCGTTTTTAGTAAACAGCGTGACAGGTACGTGATTTCCGTCTTGCTCACGGATCAAACCAGCGACAATTTTTTCCATATATGCCAGTGAGAATTGCTTATAATCGCGTGGTGATAACACGCCACCCCAAGTATCAAAAATCATCACCGCTTGCGCGCCCGCTTTAATCTGCGCGTTGAGGTAGTCAATCACCGAGTCAGCTAACACGTTGAGTACATGATGCATCAGCTCAGGTTCAGCAAACAGCATCTGCTTAACTTTAGAGAAGTTTTTAGTACTTCCGCCCTCGACCATATAGGTCGCTAACGTCCAAGGACTGCCAGAGAAACCAATGAGTGGTACTTTTCCATCCAACTCCTGACGAATGAGACTCACTGCATCGGTTACATAACGCAGTTCATCACTCATATCCGGTACAGCAAGCCCTTTTACGTCTGCTTCAGTGCGCAACGGACGCGAGAACTTGGGGCCTTCGCCTTTTTCAAAGTAAAGACCAAGCCCCATCGCGTCTGGAATCGTTAAGATATCACTAAACAGGATCGCTGCATCAAGATCAAAGCGTCGCAGTGGCTGTAATGTCACCTCGCACGCAAGTTCTGTATTTTTGCAAAGGGACATGAAATCACCGGCTTCCGCCCGAGTCGCTTTATATTCAGGCAGGTAACGCCCTGCTTGCCGCATCATCCAAATCGGTGTTCTATCGACCGGCTGTTTCTGCAATGCTTTCAAATAACGATCATTTTTTAACTCGGGCTTTCTCATAACGTATTCCAACATCCAATTTATTGGTTATTTTATCACTCTTGCTTTGCCTTGCCGATAGCGATTTCAATCAAACGATGCGCAATCGTGCCTTCAGGGGGCGTGTCGGGTAAGTTATCAATAGCAAACCAGTCGCCTGTTTCGAGTTCCACAGGGTCAATGTGTAAATCTCCCGACTGCCATTGTGCAGTAAATCCCATCATCAATGAGTGCGGAAACGGCCACGGCTGACTCAGTTGGTACTCGATATCACAGACTTCAATACCCGCTTCCTCATGCACCTCGCGCGCTAATGCTTGTTCGAGCGACTCTCCCGGTTCCACAAAGCCCGCCAAAACAGAATAGATCCCCTGCTTGTGCCGCTTGCCCCGCGCCAACAACAACGTATCTTCTTTTCTTATTGCCACAATGATGCAAGGGGAAACACGCGGGTAACAGCGGTGATTACACTGCTGACAATGCATCGCAAGCTCCCAATCCACCGCTTGCATGCGCGCCCCGCAACGACCACAGAACCGATGTTGGTTAATAAAGTCCATTACCTGGCGCGCTCTCCCAGCCATCGCAAACTGTTCTTCATCATGCACCGAGAGTAAGCTCCGTAATGGCACAAACTCACCGCCTACAAAAGCGGGATCATTAAGATCAGCGACGATAAGGTAACATGGTCGCTCTCTTAACTCGCCTAAATAGACCACTGTATATTGAGACAGATCAGGAAAGTTAAGTGATGCCATCGGTCCCGAGGGAACGTTACCATTCTCGGTTACAAAAACATCGCCCGCCGAGCAAATAAACCAACGTGCGGGTTCGTCTTTCGATGGTTTTACATAAGGCTTAACCAAGTTACACTCCTTAGAGTAAAGATCGCCAATTTTGATTGAGAAAAGCATTCGACACCTTTACAGTATGTCGAAGATCTCATTTCGGAGAACCCCATGTTAAAGAAAAGTGAGGAAGCACGCCAGCGTTGGGGCGGAGCTCATGACAGCATTGACCAATGGTTAACTGAACGACAAGACCTTCTCGTTAACTATTTTAAGCTAGCCGCCCTTCCTCCCTATGAAGGTGTACGCAACGGCTTACCTGATGTCACTGACATTCGTGATTTCTGTGGTCAATTAGTCGACTACGTGTCGAGTGGTCATTTTGAAATTTATGAGCAATTAATGACACAAGCGCGCGAAAACAAACAGCCGCTTGAAGCCTTGCTTGAGCAAGTATTTCCACTTATCAGTGATACGACAGAAATTGCCTTAGATTTTAATGATAACTATGGTGAAATTGACTCTAACAATCATCTTAACCAGTTTGACCGTGATCTATCAGCACTCGGTGAAGCGATTGAGTTACGTATGGAATTTGAGGATCAATTACTACATCATTTAGAGAAACACGACGCATTGTAGTCTTTATCGGATTCCAAATAAAATAACGGCCGCAATTGCGGCCGTTTTAGTTAGTAAGTGTCTACTTACTGCTGAGCTTCGCTGCTTTCAGACTCAGGCTTATCTTTAACGTCCAATAATTCAACGGTAAAGATCAATGTTGAGTTCGGCGGAATTTGACCACCCACTTCGCGATCACCGTAAGCTAGCTCTGCTGGAATAACAAAGCGGTATTTTGCACCCTCGTTCATCAACTGCAGGCCTTCAGTCCAGCCTGGGATCACACGATTAAGTGGAAAGACTGTCGGTTCTCCACGCTCATACGAGCTATCAAATACTTCGCCATTGACTAAAGTGCCTTCATAGTGGACTTCTACAATGTCGTCTTCACTAGGGCTATCACCTTCACCCGCTTCAATCACTTCGTATTGAAGACCCGATTCGGTTACCTTAACGCCATCTTTTTTAGCATTTTCTTCTTGGAACGCTTTGCCTTCTTTCGCAGCTTTGCTACCTAATACATTCTTGCGTTGTTCCATCACTTTAGAACGTAAGTCATTTAACAGTTTGTCGGCTTCTTCGTCAGATAATTTGTTTTCACCCTTCACCGCATCAACAAAGCCAGCGATAACGAGTTGGCGGTCGAGCATGACTTCAGCTTTTTCTTGGTCATCCAGGTTACGAGCGACAAAACTACCCACTGACGAACCCAGCGCATAGGCTTGCTTTTCTTGTTCTGATTCGAGTTTTTTCTGGCTGACAGGATACGGTTCTTGCTGCGAACATGCAGTAATAGCCAGCGCAATAGCCGATAGCGCTAGTGGTTTCATCATTCGGTTCATCTTTTTCTCCAATTAACATCCCGTAAAGTAATTGACTATGCCATAATCAAATTGTTCGGTCAGCCCCATACTACACAACACCATAAGGCTTGCCCATGAATATTAAGCAAAACGTCATATTCAGTCTTGTTCTCTTTAGCTGCGCCTTGTTGTTTGGTTGCGCCCCTGCGCCTGAGCAGATCCACAAAAAAGCACATGCTGAAGCAGGTACTTATGTCGCCGATATTGCTAATGACGGCTCTTTCAGTGTCGTGGCGACTGACAGCAACGGCGTCTTATTATGGCCACGCTACGCGAATGATGCCAAATACCAGTGGCGGCAAGATGATGCTGATGTGTCACAAATAATTGCCGTGGATATTGGTGCTGATGGTCGCACCGTTGCGACGGCGAGCCGCAAAGCCTTTAGCCTTTGGGATGCGAACAGTGGAGAGAACTTAGGTTATTGGCAATCGAGTGGGGCTAATATTGCTAATATTGCCGTATCAAATAACGGTTCTACTATCGTGCTAGGGCTAAACAACGGTACTCAAATTGCGTTCAACCCTGAAACAGGGAGACGCCTTGAATTTTACGGACATCAAAATGCGATAACCGATTTAGTCATCGCCCCTAATGGCCGGTATGCCCTGAGCGGCAGCACCGATCAAACCGCAATTTTATGGTCAACTGAGTCGGGCCAACCCATCCATCAATGGCAGCATGAAACTCGCCTGACAAAAGTGGCTTTAGACGCTTCGGGTCGCTACGCATTAACCGCAGGCAGCTTAGATAAGGCCTATATTTGGAATGTAAACACCGGTAAGCAAGTTACACAACTTGATATCATTGAGCGTGTTAGAATATTTAGTAGTGCGCGGTTCAGCGAATCAGGTGAGTTTTTAATCACAGGTTCACCGTCGCGTCAAATTACGCTCTGGCGCACCCAAACAGGTGAAGAGCTTCGAGCTTGGAATGTGGAATTACGCGATAGCCATCGCCCTAATAATGCCGTGGTATTGTCCGTCTGGCTTGATGAAAATACGGGTGCCGTGATGAGTGAGAGCTCGGCAGGTTATGGCGAATGGTGGCAACTGGAATCGAATTGGCAGCAGTAATATGACGGAAGTAGAACAGTTACAAAGCAGAATTGATAATTTGGAATCCCAACTGGCATTTCAAGAGGATGTCATCGACGCGTTAAACCAACGCGTTACTGAGCATAATAAAGAACTCTCTGAAGTGGCACGACGAATGAAATACTTAGGTGAACGATTACGCCAAGTCCAAGACAGCCAATCATCACCGGATGCCGATCCGAGCGCTGAACCTCCACCGCCGCATTATTGATCGGAACGCGGTTATCCGCTATAACAGATGTTCACTCATTGTTAATAGGTTTTTATGTCTTCGAAGCATCCTATCATTGCGGTAACGGGTTCATCAGGTTCGGGAACTACCACGACAGGTCAAGCACTACGTCATATATTTCGGTCCCTCGACGTATCAGCCGCGTTTGTCGAAGGTGATAGCTTTCACCGTTATTCAAGACCGGAAATGGATGTGGCTATCCGGAAGGCGCAAGAGCAAGGGCGTCATATTAGTTACTTTGGTCCTGAAGCAAATGACTTTGAACGGCTTGAGTCGCTGTTCGAAGAATATGGTCGCACAGGTAATGGGCAAATCCGACGTTACTTACACACCTTTGATGACGCGGTACCCTACAATCAAATGCCCGGTACGTTTACGCCTTGGGAAGACATGCCAGAAAATACCGATGCTTTGTTTTACGAGGGTTTACATGGCGGTGTTTGCGGCGAAGGCTATGATGTCAGTAAGCATGTTGATCTGTTGATCGGGATGGTGCCCATCGTGAACCTAGAGTGGATTCAAAAGCTGGTGCGCGACACGCAAGAGCGCGGTCATTCACGTGAAGCTGTGACGACCAGCATTATCCGTAGTATGGAAGACTATATCTATCATATTGTGCCGCAGTTCTCGCGCACACACATCAACTTTCAGCGCGTTCCAACGGTTGACACTTCGAATCCATTTAGCGCCAAAGAGATACCCTCTCATGACGAAAGCTTTGTTGTGATTCGCTTTCGCGGTATGAAGAATGTCGATTTCCCGTATTATCTACAGATGATCGATGGTTCGTTTATGTCACGCACCAACACTTTGGTAGTACCGGGCGGCAAACAGGCGCTGGCAATGGAGTTAATATTAACCCCGTTAATCGAACAAATAATCGAGCGCAAAACGCAGTTGCGTACCCAAGTGGACTGGCTCGACAATTAATTCATTACTCTTCGACAAGCCAAAAAGAACGCGAATGGGCTGATTCATCTTGCGCCAAAATGCGTTGCAGGTAATTCATCACGTCCGGTAGCTGCTGCTGCACACCAAACGGCGGATTCACCCATACATAACCACAGCCATAAAGCCCGGTGGTTGGATTAGGCTGCTTCACCATGAGTTCAATCGCTAACGTTTTCGGCAAACCGTCTAACTCTGCTAACTGACGATAAAAATCACCGACCTTTTCATCGTCTTTTAACGGAAACCAAATTGCAAAGCTACCAGCCGCCCACCGTTTAACCCCATGTTTAACTGCAGCAACAATATCGTCGAACTCATGAGCCGACTCAAACGGAGGGTCAATGAGCACCAGTCCGCGTTTCTCGTTTGGGGGCAGTTTGGCTTTTAATGCTTCATAACCATCAAAGGGCGCCAAGACCTCTAAGTGGCTTGTTCGTTGGCCTTTCAAGTTGGCCTTTAGCGCCTCAGCATCCTCGGTGTGTAGCTCACTAACAATATGTCTATCGGTAGCTCTCAATAGTTGCTGTACCACCCAAGGCGAACCTGGATATGCCTTCAACTCGCCTTGCTCATTTAAACCTTTAACGATATTCAAGTAAGGTTTAATAAGTGCCGGTGCATCAGCATCATTCCACAGCCGACCAATACCTTCTGGATACTCATTCGTTTTACCGGCTTGCTCAGAAGTCAGATCGTATAGCCCAATTCCACCGTGGGTATCGAGCACACAAATAGGCTTATCTTTCTGCTTGTAGTAGTCAATCGCCATGACCAACAGAAGATGTTTAAATACGTCGGCAAAGTTACCGGCGTGGTAAATATGTCGATAGTTCACGCTTCGATAATCTTATAGCTATGGCTCATTTCAACACTGGCTTCGAGCATTTTGGCTACCGAACAATATTTGTCAGCTGATAGTTTTACCGCTCGTTCTACATGCGATTCGGCGACACTTTGACCCGTTACCACGAATTCCAGGTGCACCTTCTTAAATACTTTCGGGGTATCACTCACTCGTTCACCGGTCACACGACATTCACAGTGCATGACCTTTTGTCGTGCCTTTTGCAGAATGCTTACCACATCTACCGAAGCACAACTCCCGGCAGCCATTAGAATAGCTTCCATGGGGCTTGCAGCCGTTTTGGCATGACCATCTAAGACCATTTGATGACCACTACCGGACTCTGCTACAAAAGTCAGGTCATCCAGCCACTTAACCGTCGCATTCAAGGTATTCTCAGACATAAATAAAATTAGCCTTTGGTATTCAGACGCTGATCAAAAAGGTTTTTTACCAAACCTACAAATTCGATAATAAACGTCTCTTGTTGTTCGGTGGGATGATTGTCGAGTACAGACGAAAGGATTTCTTCTAAATCATACATAATCGCGTCGGCTTCTCGCACAATATCAAGTCGGGTGTCTTGATCGATATCGTTCTGTTCAAACAACGCCATCATGTGCTGTGAGAGTTTCTCCTCAAGCACATCACGCAGGGTGTAATTTGCACTGCCTGCTGGCAACTTCCGCTGTTCAAACAACGGAAGCTGCTCAGTCAAGTAGTGAATAAGTTCGACGTAACCGTCTGTCTCAGTAATCATTGAGATAACTTATTAAAATTTTAGCCCCGGCGCTAGTGTTTCGGGCAAACTTTGTGTATCGGCTTCGACAGATGCCACAGGGTAAGAGCAGTAATCTGCCGCATAATAAGCACTTGCACGATGATTACCGCTAGCACCGATGCCACCAAACGGAGCTGCGCTGCTTGCACCTGTAATCGGTTTGTTCCAATTAACAATGCCAGCGCGAATGTGCTTAAAGAAATGACGATAAGTCGCTTCATCGTCACACAGAATACCCGCGGACAACCCATAGCGAGTATCGTTTGCTTTAGCAATCGCATCGTCTAAGTCGTTAAAGCGGTAAACTTTAAGCATTGGACCAAAATATTCTTCATCAGGCGCATTTTCAACGCCGGACATATCAATAATACCAGGCGTAACAAAGCCTAAATTACTGTCTTTCTGCTTGAGCTTAACGAGTGGTTTACCACCCAGTTGAACAAGTTCGTTTTGTGCATCAACCATTTGACTCGCTGCTTTTGCAGAGATCATAGCGCCCATGAACGGCTGAGGATCAGCATCATAGTCATCGACCAGGATATTTTCGGTCACTTCCACCAGACGATCGAGTACTTTACCGCCCATTTCGGTGTTTTCAATAAACAGTTTACGCGCACAAGTACAACGTTGACCTGAAGTGATAAACGCTGACTGGACGATGTTATGTACAGCGGCATCGACATCAGTAATATTGGTCACGATTAACGGGTTATTACCGCCCATCTCCAACGCCAAGATTTTATCAGGACGTCCACCAAACTGTTTATGCAACAAGTGTCCGGTATTCGAAGAACCCGTAAAGTATAAGCCATCGATCTGAGGATGGACTGACAGCGCTTTACCGGTCTCAACTTCACCCTGAACCAAGTTGAGCACACCCGCCGGAAGCCCGGCTTCCTGCCACAACTCAACCGTCACCTGAGCCACATGAGGCGTCAGTTCAGACGGCTTAAACACCACCGTGTTGCCAGCGATCAAAGCAGGGACAATGTGACCGTTCGGTAAGTGCCCTGGGAAGTTATAAGGACCATAAACAGCGACTACGCCATGAGGCTTGTGACGAATAAACGCCTTCGCGCCTGGCATCTCGTTTTCTACTGTCCCTGTGCGCTCTTGATATGCACGCTCAGAGATACCGACTTTACCGATCATCGCACCCACTTCAGTGCGTGTTTCCCAAACCGGCTTACCCGTTTCAGCGGCCATCACGCGTGCTAAACGTTCTTTGTTTTGCTCAAGTAATTCCGAAAACTTTTTACAAATAGCTAAGCGATCTTCAAATGAAGTGTGCGACCACTCAGGAAATGCCGCGCGAGCAGCCATAACCGCCGCATCAACTTGTTGCTCAGATGCACTTTCACCGCTCCAAACAACTTCATTACGTGCAGGATCAATCGACTTAAAGGTTTTACCTTCGCCCGCGAGCCATTGATCGTTAATAAACTGTACATTAGAACTCATCATTGTTCTCCTGTTACAGAGCCACGATACGCACCGTATCGCCCTCAGAAAGATTCAATTTATCCGCTTGCTCAGCGCTCAATTGCACTTTTTCAGAGCCGTCAACGTGACGAACCTGAGCTGCTCTAAATGATTCAATTTGTGTGTTGCATATAATATGAGGCGTTGCACTCTCAGCATCTACTGGCGTGTCGACCAGCACCACCTCTTTTAACACACTATTACGTACACTACGTAAGTTCTGGACTTCTGCCTCAACCGTCGGTCCTGCGTCGAAAATATCGACAAAGCCACGGAACCTAAAACCTTCAGACTCGAGTAGTTTTAACGCCGGTCGCGTATTATCGTGCACTTTGCCGATCACTTCTCTTGCCTTCTCCGGCAACAGTGATGTGTAAATCGGGTAGCGCGGCATGAGTTCAGCAATAAAGGTTTTATCGCCAATACCACTCAAGTAATCTGCTTTGGGGAAGTCCATCGAGAAAAAGTGTTGTTCCAACCAATCCCAGAAAGGTGATGCACCATCGTCGTCACAAACGCCACGCATTTCAGCAATCACCCAGTCGCTAAAGCGTTGTTTGAATTGCGCTAAAAACAGCATCCGAAAACGTGAAAGCGTGCGGCCATTTAAGTTGTGACGATAGGGTTCACGTAAAAACAACGTGCATAGCTCTGAAACACCTGTGTAGTCATTACATAATGACAATGTCTCGAGCGTGTTATGGATGTTTAGCTTCTCAGAATGGTGCACGACCTTACCTAAGCGGTAATGCCAAAACGCTTCGGTCAACCCAACGGCTGCCTCAATACCACTGACACCGGCAATTTCGCCCGTTTCGGTATCTTCCATGACGAACAGATAACTCTCATCGCCTGGGGTCGCTACATCTTGCTTGGCAAAAGCTGCTTGCGCTCGAGCGATTCTTCGCTCGAGCAAACCTTGATCAATTGGCAACGATGTAAACCCATGTCCAGACTCTACCGCACAACTATATAGCGCTTCGTAATCTGCTGCCTCTATCGGTCGAATAACCAACATACAGGGTCCTCAATTAACCAACGACTTGAGCAACGGCGTGCTCAAAACGTTTGAGACCTTCCTTGATATCCTCTTCTGGGATAATAAGCGAAGGTGTGAATCGAATAACGCTAGCGCCAGCAACCAAAACCATAACACCGTGTTCTTGACCCGCGAGTAAGAAGTCGCGCGCGCGACCTTCAAATTGCTCAGTAAGCTCGGCACCAATCAGACAACCCATGCCACGCACCTCTTTAAACACGTTATATTTGTCGTTAATTGCAGCAAGATGCTCTTTAATCATTGCTTCGCGCTGCTTAACGCCTTCGAGCACGGTCTCTGTGTTTACGACTTCCAGTACCGCTTCTGATACGGCACATGCCAACGGGTTACCGCCATAAGTACTGCCGTGCGTGCCTGGTTTTAAATGCTCTGCAATTGCAGCAGTGGTCAACATTGCACCAATTGGGAAACCACCGCCCAATGACTTAGCAGAGGTTAGA
>NZ_DEYI01000047.1:0-14589 GCF_002364475.1 Idiomarina sp. UBA3162 | reverse complement strand
GCTTGAATGCCGGATTATATATTGATGAGTGGTTCACGCGCCTTGCTTTATGGTTGTGGCCGCGACCGGAAGATCGCCATCGCTATGAGTCAGTGCAAGAAAAGGAGTCGGCATCATGAGTGAGTTTATCCAGTTGGCGCGACAGCAGTGTGCGCGCGTCGCCCCCATGTGGCCGTTAGCTGAATCGATAGCGGTTAATCCATGTTGGTTTTTTACCGACCAGCCGGTGGAGCGTGTTTCGGCGATTTGGAAGTATGTATCGGATATTGACCTAGTGATGGAGCGGGCGTTCTATCGTCAGCAACTTCAGCAAGGGCAACTCGATGATATGTTGCTACCGACCGATGCAATAAAGCAACTTTCAGAGCCACAACGTTTGCCGCGTTGGTTTAACGTCACGGATATTGTCGACCAATTGCAAGCGCGTCAGCGCAAAATGCTGTGGAAAGATGAAGTAGTGCTGCAAATTAGTCAGTTTTGTGGTTTGCATACTGAGTTTCCGGAACGCTTTGTTGATGAAGCGCAACCCGATAATGGTCTATACCTCGGCTGGTTAACGGTGGTACGCGAAGATAAAGGTATCGCAACATTGATGGGAGAGCGTCAACTGCCCCATTATTTTGACCGCCTGCCCGACGACATTAGTGAACTTTACCAGGTACTGTCCGATGATTGGTTGCAACATTACAGCGAAGATGCACTCAATTATTATTTATTTTCGCTGCTGATTGATGTGCTCGGTTGGTCCTCAGCACTTAGGTATCGCGACTGGGATCCGGCGGCACCACTCAATAATATTGAGCCGGTGCTTTCGTTGTTGGGCATTCGATTAGCCTGGGACTATGTGTTGTGGCAATGGGCAAAAGACACCTCGAGTGATTTATTCAACCGTTTGAGTCAACGTTTTGCCCAGCAGGCGGCACGTTGCCAACGCGATTGTGAACGCGTCGAACAGTCTCAGAAGATTCTCTGGCAATGCCAGCGCGCCTATGAACGCGAGCAACTGCAAGGCTATCGCTTAGCGTCTAAGACTGCACCCGACGTTGAGCAACGTCCCACCGTGCAAGCCGCTTTTTGTATTGATGTGCGATCTGAGCCACTGCGGCGTGCGCTGGACACTCAAAGTGGAATAAAAAGCTTGGGTGTGGCGGGCTTTTTCGGCTTGCCGATAGGGTTTAAGTCGCAGCAGGGTAAACGTCCGCAGTTGCCTGGCTTACTTAATCCTCAAATATGGGTAGAGGAGAAGGACGTGGCGTTACCCGGTGCCACCATTACTGCGATCGGTGAGTTGCTCGACACGCCTACATCGAGTCTCAATGCCGTTGAGGTCTTGGGTTTGGCTAAAGGGATCGGCTTATTCACAGCGCATGACGAGGTGGAATCAACGGATACTCCAAAGGCTCAGTTAGATGTTGATGTGGCCGCGGTTAAAAGTGAATTGGTCGATGCGTTAGCTGGGACGCTTACTAGCTTGGGTATCAAGCAGTTTGGCGAGTGTTTTGTGTGGGTGGGGCATAGCTCTCATCATGAGAACAACCCGCAGCGGGCGGCGATGAACTGCGGTGCCTGTGGTGGTCAAAGTGGTGCGATTAATGCGCGACTCATGTGTCAGTTATTGAATCAAGCGGACATTCGCACCGCTTTAGCGGAGCGGGGGATTAAGATACCGGAGGATACGCAGTTTTATGCTGGGCTGCATGAAACCGTCACTGACCGCATCCTGCCCTTAAGTGATGAATTTCCTGAGTATGTTGCGCGCGCCTTTGAGCAAGCCAGTGCCACCGTACGTGAGCACAAGCAGTATCCGCAGACGCGTTCGGGGCTTAACCGGTTGGCAGATTTGTTCAAGAAGACTCGGGATTGGGCTGAAGTGCGACCGGAGTGGGGCTTGGCTGATAATTTTATGATGGTGCTGGCGCCGCGCGCGCGCAGCGCTACAGTTGACCTTCAAGGTCGTGCTTTTCTGCACGATTACGATGCCCAGCACGATCCAGATGCGAGCATTTTGGCGGCGTTAATAAGTGCGCCAGGCGTGGTCGCGCATTGGATTAATTGGCAATACTTCACCTCGGTAACTGCGCCAGCGCGTTTAGGTAGTGGTAATAAGTTGCTGCACAACCGAGTGGCACAAAATGTTGGCGTGTTTGAGGGGAACAGTGGCGATTTACGTATGGGCTTATCGCTGCAGTCGGTATGGGACGGTGAACAGTGGCGGCATCGACCTTGTCGGTTACAAGTTATCATTGATGCCAGTGAGACGCAGATTAAACAAGCGCTTGAGGCAAGTCCAAGCTTCAAACCTTTAGTACAGAATCGTTGGCTGTTTTTGTATCAACTCGATGATGAGGGACAATTGACAGAGGTTACTCTGTAAATCAGGTATCCGCGGTGTTTTGTAAGCTTGAACTTACAAATGAGTTAGCGTAAAAGGGGAGCATCACTCGGTTTTGGAGTTACTCCATGCGTGTTGTTCCCTTTTTTATCGTAGCCGTCATTGCGTGCTGCGGCGGCTTTGCATCGGTCAGTTCAGCTGCTTTATTCAGTGATACGCTCGTTAAGCAATCACGCTCTGGAATATGTCACGATCCCTCAAGCCCTTATTATAATCGCACTAAAAATTTCACCGCTTATGATACGTTACGCGCGTGTTTAGCCGACGGTGGGCGGTTACCTAGAGGTCATCATCCTAATGAACGCACTCATCAGGCATCAGAAAAAAGTTACGAACGCTCTGCCTTTGGTCGTTGGTTGGATGACGACAACGACTGCATGAATACACGTCACGAGCTACTGCAACAGTTGTCCACTCGTTCTGTCACCTATAGCCAGGATGGCTGTCGAGTGACACGGGGACGGTGGTTAGACCCCTATACCGATCGGACGTTTTTATTATCCAGGGATTTAGATATTGATCATTTGGTGCCGTTAAAGTGGGCCTGGGATAATGGTGCGGATACGTGGAGTGATGCTAAGCGCCAGCGTTTTGCTAACGATCCAGTTAACTTATTTGCGGTCGATAACAGTACTAACCGGAGTAAAGGCGCGCAGGGGCCTCAGCAATGGCTGCCGCCACACGCGGGTTTTCATTGTCAGTATTTAACCCGCTATCAACGGGTACTTAAAACTTACGACTTTGCTGATTCTGTACAACAACAAGTCGCCATACAGCGCGAGCAGGTTTGTCGTGCGGGGGCTGTGGCAAGTCGGTAATGTTGCTGGGTTGAGGTTTTTAAAAAGTAAGATAAGATAAACCTGTGCAAGGACTGCACAGACTCAACAATTTAAAGGTAAAAGGATTTACCCATGTCTTTAGTTCCCGCGTGGCTTAAGCAGTTTGCTCTAATGAGTTGTGCGCTAAGCTGTTTGTGTTTTTTCTCCTCTAGCTCAGAGGCTTATGCTGCTCGTTATTTTCCAATAAACGGATATGCGGGTACTTTTGACAATGATCGTTATCCCGTCTCGTTTTATGGGTTTGAAGAAGACCGTTTATGTAATTATGGCACCGGCTTTCGGAATGGTAACAAGTTCTTTGAGTGTGATAAGAACGGTAATATGGGGGGGGCCAAGCCCCAGTTCATAACACTCGACAATGGTCCTTCATGCCAAGGGCTGTACTTCCACAATAATAACGTCAACTTACTGACCCATGCCCGGCTCGCTGAATCCGGTGGGGTGTCGTTTTGGTACCAGCCTGGTAAAAATGCTTATAAAGGCAATAAGACGCGGACGCTATTTTCGCTCATCGATTTTAGTGACTCCGACAACCGTCGTCTTGAAGTCATGACGACCGAGGCGGGTGAGTTTCAAATTGAATATCGCACGAACCAATGTAATGGTTGGTTTTGGAGTTGTTGGTGGGGCGGTGCGAGTATCGAAACTGATTCGTTGCAGATTAATGTGTCGGAGGATGACTGGGTTTATGTCTCGGTCGCATGGGATCAAAATGCTCAGCCGGGCTCGATCAGTATGGTGTTTACTGTACGTGAGCCTTTCAGTGGACAATCGCAGACGATCACGTTTAGCAATGAGAGCGGATTTTGGGGATCGCAGCGCCTCGAGTTGGTGAACTCTGAGGATTTATATTTGGTTTTGGGCGAGTCACCGGTCGGTGTTCACAGCCCGCGCGGAATCATCGATAACTTGCGTATCTATAACGACCAAAATCCACGTAATACCATTAATTACCGCTCCGACGGCTTAATTCAACGCAGTGTAGAGGATTATATTGCTGACCAACAAGACTTCGGGCAGTGCGGCGCCTCACCTCAGATCGATCACTATGAGTTACGGTTCGCCGACCAAGCATTGACCTGCGAGGGGGCGGAGGTACGCGTTAAGGCGTGTGCTAATTCGGCGTGCAGCCAAGTGATAGAAAATGCCGAGAGTGTCCGCTTAACGCCCACGCAAGGTTGGCAACAACAGCAGCTAATACTGACCGCAGGCGAGGGGACTACTCGTTTTAGCAAGACGCAAGCCGACGTTGTGAAGTTAGGTGTTGATAGCAGCGCGCCGGTGCAATGTATCGATTTAGACGGCCAACCTAATGCGGACTGTCAAGTGACCTTTAGCGATGTTGGATTTAAATTCGACACCATCGCGACGCAACGTGCGGGCGAGCCTTTTGATGCGCGCTTGCGTATTGTTAAGCGTAATACGAGCACAAACGCATGCGAGACCGTTGCGGCTCAGACAGACGCAATTCCCATGAGCTTTAACTGTGTTGATCCGAATCAGTGCCAACAGGGCATTAACGTCAATCAACAGGTTTTACAGGATAATGACTACACCAATGTGGATGTGGAGCTTAACGGTCAGGCTTTTGGTCTAGCCGTCAATTATAGCGATGTGGGCCGTATTCGTTTAACGGCGGAAAAGCAGGTGCGTGTCTATGGGCAGTCACTGACTTTGTATGGTGCTTCCAATGCGTTTGTGGTGAAACCTTATCAATTGGTCGCGTTACCGCAACCTGCCGCTGCCTATGCCGATACGGATATTTTGGCGAAGGCGGGCGAGACCTTTGATGTTACTTTGCAGTCATTAAATAAACACGGTGATGTCACGCCTAACTTTGGTCGTGAGCAGGTGTCTGAAGCACTCGCGTTAACTGGCGTACGCAATGTTCTGAGTCCATCGATGAATCCCGTCGTCGGTGAGTTAACGGTTGAACGAAACGCGAAGTTAGCCAATAACTTTGTCGCACAAGCGCACTACTCTGAGGTTGGCGCCATCGATGCGACTTTGAGTATTGCCGATGGTGACTACTTAGGTTCGGGTAATGTGAACGGTGATTGGCGATTAGGCCGTTTTATTCCTCATCATTTTGCTATAAATGATGCCGAAACGGGTATCTGGGAAGCCTGTGAAGTGGGTGGTTTTACCTATATGGGACAAGACTTTTCAGCGACCATCGATGTGAGTGCGCGGAACAAACAAGGTGATCTGACGCAAAACTACCACGGCGAATTAGCCAAAGGGGGTGCGTTGTTTCAACTATCGGCGGATAACTCAGACAATCAGCAGAAGGTTGCAGAACGGTTATCGGTCACGGGGGATATTGATTGGGCGCAGGGGAGCGCTTTATATCAACCACAACTTAAGTTTGACCGTGCGAACCAAGGCCCTGATGGACCTTTTTTAATCAACATTGGCTTTCAAGTCGATGACAATGAAACTGCGGGCCCGTTTACTGTAATCGAGAGCACTACGGTAGGAGAAAGTTATTCTATTGGAGAAACGCAACAATATTACGGACGCATTCGGCTCGGTAATGTAATTGGCCCCGTGCAAGAAAGCCTACCTATCGAATGGCTCGCTGAATACTGGTCGGGTAGCCAGTTCATTTTGAACCGGCGGGATGACTGCACTGCCCTAGCAGCTAACTTCTCGGTGATTAACGCCGATGAGGATGCTGATGGCATTGATATTACGTTGGGTTTTGCAGGCTCCGAGACTGCTCAACTTGAAAACGGTGTTGAACGAGAACATTTCAATTTAGCCGCTGATAGTGAAGGCGTTGCATTGTTTGAATTGAACGTGCCTGATTTCTTAAAGTTTAAGTGGCAGCAAAATGGAAACCAAAACCCAGCTGCACAAGCGGTGATTGGCCAGTACCGAGGTAATGATCGGGTGATTTATACCCAGGAAGTCTATTAATCAAGCTGTTTTGAACAAGTTACCGTTCAGGCTTGCGCCGTAAACTGACGTCAAATCGCCGTAATGTAAATAATAAGTAAATTTAGTGTTTATTTTGTTGCTTATCGACTCGTAGACTATCTGTGCGCCGACTAAATGGATTTATCGGTTAAAAGGGATTTTACGCATTATGTTTTTGAAAATTCTGGCTTGGCCCAGAAATTTGAAACGTATAGTGGCGGCTACAGCGGATGTATTAGGGATTTCACTAGCACTGTGGTTTGCTATCAGTGTTGAGAGCCGTCAACTGTTTACGATTCAGAGTATTTATCAAGGTCTATTTACTGCGATTTTGGCACTGACCACAGTGGTGATTTTTTATCGCTTGGGTTTGTACCGCGCAGTAACGCGATACATTGGGTCCCACGTACTTATTTCCGTGGTTCTTGGTGTAGTAGCATCTACTGCAGCTTTAGTGGTATTCAATTTCGCGTTCGCTGCAGACCTTAATCTGTCTGAAATCGTTATCTACAGTTTGGCGGCTTTCATTTTTACGGCGGTGTCCCGTTTTGGGGCTCGGGCTATATTTAGACAAGCCCAAGCCAAGCCACGATCCAAGGTTTTAATTTATGGTGCTGGAGAAGCTGGAAGACAGCTGGCTCAGGCGCTTAATAACGGAAATGAATTTAAGTCCGTCGGCTTTATCGACGACGACAAGACACTGCAAGGCGCGGTGATCCAAAACCTAACTGTTTACCCTCAAGAAAAAGTTGCCGAGTTGGTCGAGCATTTTAAAGTTGATCGTATTCTTCTGGCGTTTCCAAGCGCGCCAAGGAGCGTGAGACGTCGCGCGCTCGATCAACTCGCGCATCTTTCTGTGACTGTGCAAACGATTCCGGGAATGGCGGATATTGTCGCAGGGGATGCGCAAATTGATGAATTTCGCGAAATAAATATAGAAGATTTATTGGGGCGTGACTGCGTAGCGCCGGACACTGGTCTGTTGACCGAAAATGTAAAAGATAAAGTGGTGATGGTTACCGGAGCAGGTGGCTCAATTGGCTCCGAACTATGTCGCCAAGTTGCGCTTCAAGAACCTAAAGCACTGATTTTGTTTGAGTGGTCGGAGCCGGCATTGTATTACATCGATCAGGAACTGCGCGAAAAGCACCCTCAATTAGAAATTTACCCGTTTGTGGGCTCAGTGCAGGAAGAGGCCACGTTACGTTCGATATTGAGTACTCACCGAGTGAATACTATTTATCACGCCGCGGCTTATAAGCACGTGCCGATGGTCGAGATGAATATTGTACAAGCGGTCAAGAACAACGTGCTGGGTACTTTGTGTGCTGCTGAGATGGCAATGGAAGCGGGCGTTGAAAAGTTCGTGTTGGTTTCAACCGATAAAGCGGTTCGTCCGACCAATGTGATGGGCGCGACTAAACGCATGGCAGAATTAGTACTTCAAGGATTGGCTAAACGATGTAAAAGCACAGCATTCTGTATGGTGCGGTTTGGCAATGTGCTGGGCTCCTCGGGCTCTGTAGTGCCTAAATTCAGAGAGCAAATCAGACAGGGCGGCCCAATAACGCTGACACACAAAGATATTACGCGTTACTTTATGACGATTCCAGAGGCTGCTCAGTTAGTCATCCAGGCCGGTGCGATGGGCGATAACGGTGATGTTTTTGTGCTGGACATGGGTGAGCCTATAAAAATCTACGATTTAGCGACGCAAATGGTGCGTTTATCCGGACTTACGGTGAAAGATGAAGAAAACCCCGATGGTGACATTGCGATTAATATCACCGGTCTTCGTCCCGGAGAAAAGCTATACGAAGAATTGATTATTGGTAAAACCGATAGGTTGACTCAACACCCGCGTATTAGACGCGCATCGGAACGTTATACAGACTGGGCTGAAGTCGCCTTAATATTACGTGATATACGCGATTGTTGCGCTACCATGAACGGTCAACGTTTACGCGATATTTTAAAGGCAGCACCCACCGATTATATACCCAATAGTCGCTGTGTCGACTTGCATCATCCTCGTCACTTAACACAACAGTTAAAGCGACATTTAGCGCAATAAAGAGGTTCTTATGGTTGAACAGAAGTATCCAAAACGTAAGATAGTGTTGATGAATGGAGATGATGTTTTGGGTACACGCCTCGTCGATGGTGATAAATCGATGTTCGCTACGCTGAGATTGATTAGAGACGAGTTCAAGTATTTTCCGACCATGACCAAAGTGCTACTCAAGGACCTATCAGGACGTGAATGGACTATTTACCGCTATGACACAACGTTACGCAAATTGTTAATTGGGTATCGTGCTAAATAGCGTGTCTCGTTATACAACTTACAAACCTGTGGTTTAATCTTCGGCCCGTTGCAATTCTCACACTACTCGCCATAATCGAAATGACTCATCAACGATTGCAGTGAGAAAAAGTATGAAAAAACTGTCCACGTTATTATTAGGAATTGGCATCATGGGCGCGACCAGCGCTGTCGCGCAAGATGCGGTCACCTACACAGATCAAGAAAAACTTCACGATATTGCCGAGGCGGTTAAAGCGGAACGTATTGAGCAAGATATCCGCAAACTTGTCAGCTTTGGTACACGTCATACCCTTTCTGAAACTGAATCTGATACTCGCGGCATTGGCGCAGCGCGTCGTTGGGTTTATGAAGAATTCAAACGTATATCTGCGGATTGCGGTGGTTGTCTCGAGGTGATGTATGTTTCTGACATCATCGAAGGTGAGGAGCGTATTCCCAATGCGACTGAGGTCAAAAGCGTCATCGCAATTCAACGCGGTACAACAGATCCTGATCGTTATGTCATGATGTCGGGTGATATTGATTCGCGTGTTAGTGATGTGATGGATTCGACCTCAGATGCGCCGGGTGCCAATGATAATGCCTCAGGTGTGGCGGGTACGCTCGAAGCCGCGCGGGTGCTGAGCCAGTATAATTTCGATGGTTCGATTGTATATGCTGCGTTGTCAGGTGAAGAGCAAGGCTTGTTCGGCGGTAAAATTCTGGCCAACAAAGCAAAGCAAAATAAATGGCGCATCATGGCGGTATTGAACAACGACATGATTGGTAACATTGAAGGTATCAATGGCGTTATCAACAACACCACCGCGCGTATTTTTGCCGAAGGCACACGCATGGATGAAACAGACCGCGAAGCGACCATGCGCCGTTTTTATGGTGGAGAAAATGATTCGCCATCGCGCAACTTAGCTCGCTACATCGACACTATGGCGGATCGCTATATCCCGAACCTCGATACTATGATTATCTATCGATTAGACCGTTTTGGTCGCGGTGGACATCATCGCCCGTTTAATGACTTGGGCTATCCAGGTGTGCGTATTATGGAAACCAACGAGAACTATAATCGTCAACATCAAGACTTGCGTACCGAAAACGGTATTGAGTATGGCGACACCATCGAGGGCGTTGACTTTGATTATGCGGCAAAATTGACTGCGCTGAACGCGGTGTCATTAGCGGGTATGAGTTGGGCACCAGAACCGCCGCAGAATGTGGATATTCGTGGTGCTGTACAACCTTCGACCACACTCACCTGGAACGACGCTCGTGGCGACAAGAATGTCATGGGTTATAAAGTGTACTGGCGTTTGACTTCTGAGCCACAATGGCAGTGGAGTCGCTACGTCGGTGATGTGAACGAATATACGCTTGAGAACGTAGTGATTGATAATTACATTTTTGGAGTTGCCAGCGTAAGCCCTGACGGATTCGAGAGTCCTGTCGTATTCCCTGGGCCCGCGGGCGAGTTCTCAATCGAGTTCGAGGATGACGCAGACGACAACTAATCATTTTAAGTCATTGCAGCGGCCAGAGACTGACTCTGGTCAGCTGCGTACCATTGGCTTCGAGATAGAGTTCAATGGTTTATCAGTGCAGCAAACACTTAATGTGTTGCAATCCCACCTCAAAGGTCAGGTCGATCACATATCCCTCGCTGAACGCAGCATCCAACATGAGCAACTCGGTACTTTTCATATTGAGTTAGATTGGAGCTACCTTAAACGTATCGCCCGTGAACAGCCGACAAGCGGCACTCCAGAGCGTATTTGGTTGGAGGAGCTACATGCTTTGGCAGAGCGTATGGTTCCGATGGAAATCGTTTGCCCACCGATGACTTTAGCGCAGTGCGAATGCTTGTTTCCAATTGTTGAGGCATTAAGGGAAGCAGGCGCTAAAGGTACAGATGAATCTTGGATAGCGGCCTATGGTGTGCATATCAATCCCCAAGTGGCAAGTGAAGACAGTAACGACGTATTGCGGTACATACAAGCATTCTCGCTTTTACAATGGTGGTTGTTCAAAGCGCTCAAGGTCGACACTACGCGTAAACTGAGCCCTTATATCGATAAATATCCAGAAGCTTACATTCGGCAACTATGCAAACAGTCGAACGTAAGCGAGGGGCAATTGATCGACGATTACCTACGCTTCAATGCCTCACGAAACCGCGCACTTGATATGCTGCCGTTATTTGCGCACTGGCGTCCTGAAGCGGTCAGCAAAGCGGTGGGCGATGCTAAAGTCGGTGCGCGACCGACGTTTCATTTCCGCTTACCGAACTGCCATATCGAGCGACCAGGATGGCAACTCGACAATGCCTGGCATGGCTGGTGGGTAGTTGAACAGCTCGCCAATGACATTGAGGCACTGGATTATTGGAAAGACGCATTTTTATCAGCCGACCGTCCACTCGTCGGTGTTGATGAATCTGCCTGGATAGATAGGATAGCGTCATGGTTGCACGACCGCGCGTGGTGGTAACGGGGAATGCGCGTCGCTGGTCGCCATCTTGGTGGTGCACGCAACTCACCCTACGGCTGCTCGGCGCACGTGCAATCCGAGTCAGTACTCGTCACCGCGTATCACGTAACGCCGAGGTCGATGCGTTGATTATTGGTGGTGGCGACGATATTAGCCCTAACCACTACGGACAACCTGCCAAGCCCGATGGCGATTATGATCCTGCACGAGATGCACTGGAGATTGAATGGATACAATGGGCACTGAAAACGAACACACCGATGTTGGGTATTTGCCGTGGCGCACAACTCATCAACGTTGTTTTAGGCGGTGAACTGAACCAAAATATTCGCTCTTTGCGTAAAAGAACCTACAATCGGCCGGGGTTATTACCAACTAAACAAGTGTGGCTCGATACACGCTCGACCGTTCGAGCAGCGACTCGCAAAGGTAAGTTGCGGGTCAACAGCTTGCATTACCAAGTGGTTACTCGTCCCGGTGAGGGAATGCGAGCGGTGGGTTGGGATTTGGATGAATTTATTCAAGCGACCGAGCACTCGACACGTGCAATCATGGGCGTGCAGTGGCATCCCGAGTACTTATTTTATTTATCCAGTGAGCGTCGCATATTTGCTTGGCTGTTGGATTGTGTTTCTGCGCGAAAGGAGCGTCCGTGAAGATTATTTTGCTGAGTATTTTGGCCTTAGTTGTAGTGGCTTGTAGTAACAGCGACACAATAACGCTGAGTTCCGATGCTCCACCTCACCATACCGAGGAGGGCTTTAAGAATCTCCACGGTCCGGAAAAGCAAAGTGGTTTTTTTGATTATTGGTACATGCGTTGGTTTGGCGATACAGAATGGGCAGATCAGTCGCAGCAGGTTGATGCGATTCCGTTTGTACAAACCAATTTAGCGCGCATTACACGACCTGATCCAGAGCAACGTCAGGTGACTTGGATTGGTCATTCGACCTTTTTGCTACAATACCAAGGCCAGTCAGTACTGACCGATCCTATTTTTAGTGACCGCGCTTCTCCTATCAGTTTTATGGGGCCGCAGCGACTAACCGAACTGCCTCTAAAGTTATCTGATTTACCACCGATCGATGCGGTGATTATTTCCCATGATCATTATGATCATTTAGATGCCGATACGATTGAAGCCTTGGGTAATTCGACGCATTATTATGTGCCGTTGGCGCTTAAATCGTGGTTCATCGAGCAAGGTATTGCTGAACAGAATGTGACTGAACTCGATTGGTGGCAGGGCGCGGCAAACAGCGAACAACTGCGGGTGCATGCAACGCCGAGTCAGCATTGGTCTGGGCGCAGCTTGTGGGATCGCTTTGAAACGTTGTGGTCGAGTTATGTCATTGATATCGGTGATTGGCGTATATGGTTTGGCGGCGACACAGGTTATAACCCTATTCAATTTAAAGAGATCGGCAACGTATTTGATAACATTGACCTTGCGTTGATGCCGGTGGGCGCCTACTTGCCACGTTGGTTTATGAAAATGCCTCACGTTGACCCCCAACAAGCGACTTTGATTCATCGAGATATCGGCGCTAAACGCAGCATTACGATGCATTGGGGCGCTTTTCAGCTTGCTGCAGAGGGTATCCCACAAACCCTCAATGATATTAAGCAAGCACGCACCGATGCCGGCTTAACTGATAGTGAGTTTCGGATAATGCCGGTCGGTGCGACCGAAACCCTTCCGTTCGATTCTGCTGAATAAATTTCGATAATGTTGATCTAGCAAGTCATAATCGATGTATTAGTATTCGATTTAATTGAACAATCGTTTTAACAGGATTATCTATGACCATCGCGCAGCGACTCTATGCAGGTTTTGCTTTTATCATCCTACTGATTATCGGTGTCACCATTGTGGGTACCTATCAAGTTGGGCAAATTGACCAAACACTAAGACAAGTGAATGAGGTCGGCAGCGAGAAACAACGCTACGCGATTAATTTCCGTGGGAGCGTGCACGATAGGGCGATCGCCTTACGCGATCTGGTGCTTACTGAACAGAGCTCTGCGCGCTCAGAATACCGAGCACTGATTGAAGAGCTACAAGCGGATTATGCGACGGCACAGAAGGGTATGGACAGCATTATCAGTGATCCTCAGTTTGTGAACTCGAAAGAGAAGCAGCTGTTAGCGCGCATCAGTGAGATACGTACCGAGGCATTAGCGACTTCAGATCGGGTTTATCAACTGTTATCGCAAGGTCAGCGGCAACAGGCTCAAGACTATGTTCTTAGTGACTTATCGCCCGCTTACGCTGAGTGGTTAGTGCGTATTAATGCCTTTATTGACTACCAAGAGCAAACAATTGCACAAGGCGTTGATGGGGTACTTGAACGCAGTAATGGATTTGCGGTGTTGATGTGGTGTGTGACCTTAATATCTGCTTTGGTGGCTGCAGCAATTAGTTATTACATTGTGCGTCGGCTCACTCATACCTTAGGCGGCGAACCCGAAGCGGTTGTCGAAGTACTGGAAACCATCGCGGCGGGCGACTTGACGGTTGAGACGCGCTCTAAGTTTGAAGGCAGCATGATGGCACAGGTCAATCGTATGGTTCGTCAGTTGCGTGCGTTAGTGAAAGAAGTTGATGAAACGTCTGACCAGCTGCTGAACGCCTCTGGTGAGCTTAGCGAAACCAGTGAGAATAATACCAAGATGGTGATTCGTCAGCAGGACGAGACAACTCAAGGTGCGACAGCGATTAACCAAATGTCGCAAACCGTGTCTGAAGTCGCTTCACATACTAATGAAGCAGCGCAATTAGCTGACCAAACTGATCGCGAGACGCAGGCGGGTAGCACTGAAGTTGCAGCGACCATTCGTTCGATTGAAAAGTTGGCAGAAGAAGTAGAAAGCGCGGGTGCGGTTATCGTTGAATTGAGCGATAATACGGCCGAAATCGACAAGGTACTTGAGGTGATCGAGGGTATTGCAGATCAAACCAACCTACTTGCGTTGAACGCAGCTATTGAGGCAGCACGAGCGGGTGAGCATGGCCGAGGGTTCTCGGTTGTTGCTGATGAGGTGCGAGCGCTTGCTAACCGTACTCAAGAGTCAACGCAAAGTATTCAGCAATTGATTGAAACGATGCGCTCGAGTGCGTCACAGGCGGTCGATGTGATGCAACGAGGTCAAGAGCAAGCAGGCAATAGTGTTGAGCAAGCGCGTCGAGCAGGCAAATCGTTAGATACTGTTAACCATGTGGTTAAGCAAATGACCGATATGAATGCGCAAATTGCCACAGCAGCCGAAGAACAAAGCTCGGTAGCAGAAGAAATCAATCAGAACTTCCACAAAATCACGGAAGCTACTGAAGAGACTGCGGCGGGCTCTGAGCAAGTCAGTGAGTCGAGTCGTCAGCTTAACGAACTTGCACGCAATTTAAGTGAGCGTGTTAAACGTTTTAAAACGGCGTAGATTTAGCCACTCGGTGTTTTGGCTCTTGATTTAACCGCCTAAAACACCTAGTATACGCGCCCTATGGAGAGGTGTCCGAGTGGCTGAAGGAGCACGCCTGGAAAGTGTGTATACGCCGAAAGCGTATCGAGGGTTCGAATCCCTCTCTCTCCGCAAAAAGTGATACAATGTCGGTAAGAGGAAGGTGT
>NZ_DEYI01000100.1:13092-13324 GCF_002364475.1 Idiomarina sp. UBA3162 | reverse complement strand
AGCAACAACCTTTGCTCACTTGGACGCAACTGTTGTACTTAACCGTGATATCGCGTCATTGGGTATCTACCCTGCGGTTGATCCATTGGATTCAACCTCGCGTCAGCTTGATCCGCTGGTTATCGGTGATGAGCACTATGATACTGCGATGGGTGTGCAAGAAGTACTTCAACGTTATAAAGAGTTGAAAGACATCATCGCCATCTTGGGTATGGATGAGTTATCTGAAGAA
>NZ_DEYI01000100.1:0-12740 GCF_002364475.1 Idiomarina sp. UBA3162 | reverse complement strand
CTCGTGCACGTAAGATCCAGCGTTTCTTGTCTCAGCCGTTCTTCGTAGCTGAAGTATTTACAGGTGCGCCTGGTAAGTATGTATCGCTCAAAGATACAATCGCTGGCTTCAAGGGTATCCTTGAAGGTGAGTACGATGATCTTCCAGAGCAAGCTTTCTACATGGTAGGTACCATCGAAGAAGCGATTGAAAAAGCCAAAAACCTGTAACCAACTGGGAGGTTTAAATGGCGACACAAACGTTAAATCTGGAAATCGTGAGTGCAGAACGTCGGTTATTTACCGGCGTTGTGCAAACGGTCCAGGTCTCGGGTAGCGAAGGTGAGTTGGGTATTTACCCAGGTCACGCGCCTTTACTGACCAAAATCAAGCCAGGTATGGTTCGATTTGTGAGTGAGGAAGGTCAAGAAGAACTGCTGTATGTTGCCGGTGGTGTTCTTGAAGTGCAGCCAGGTCAGGTGATTGTACTTGCTGATGTTGCCGTACGTGGTGATGAATTGGACGAGCAAGAAGCGGAAGCGGCACGCAAGCGTGCTGAAGAAGCTATTGCAGATTCAGGTTCAGACATGACGTATGCTGAAGCAATTGCGGAATTATCACGTGCAATGGCGCAGCTTGAGGTTATTCGTAAGCTTAGACGTTAAAAATTAGCAAAAAAGCATTTAAAAGGCCTTGTTGTTGGTACAACAAGGCCTTTTTTGTATGTAGAATATGGGCGAATTTCAACAAAAGAATAACAGTAAGGATGCATTGCTTATGAAGCTTCGCGTAATCATTTTGGCAGCAGGTAAAGGAACACGGATGCGTTCGAACCTTCCAAAAGTGTTACATACGGTTGCTCACAAACCCATGGTGCAACATGTTATTGATTGCGCCAAAGCACTTAATCCCCATGCGATTAATTTAGTTTATGGGCATGGCGGTGAGTTGCTAAAAGAAGCGATCAACGATGCATCATTGCTCTGGAATGAACAAAAGGAGCAACTGGGTACCGGTCATGCCGTGCAACAAGTCATGGGTGACCTTCAGGCCGACGAGAAAGTGGCTATTCTCTATGGTGATGTGCCGTTGTTGATGCCAGAAACACTCAACCAATTGCTTGAAGCAAGTCAACAAACCGCTCTGGGTTTGTTAACAATGAAGCTCGATAACCCCACCGGTTATGGTCGTATAATTCGGAACGACATGGGTCATGTAACGGGCATTGTTGAGCAGAAAGACGCTCGCCCTGAACAACTGCGCGTCAACGAAGTAAATACAGGGATAATGGTTGCTTCAGGCGATGCGCTCAAGCGTTGGCTCGGCGCGTTATCTAATGACAATGCGCAAGGCGAATACTACCTAACCGATATCGTGGCAATGGCGGCAGAGGAAGGTGTTAACATTGCATCGACGCATCCAAGCGCAACTACTGAAGTTGAAGGTGCAAATAATCGCGTTCAGCTCGCATCACTCGAGCGCGCATATCAACGGCGTATGGCTGAGCGACTGATGACCGAAGGCGTCACATTGATGGATCCGAATCGATTTGATTGTCGTGGAACGGTTAAAGTCGGAAGCGATGTCATTATTGATGTCAACGTGGTGCTTGAGGGCGATGTTGAACTTGAAGACGGCGTTGTCATCGAACCTAATACGGTCATCAGAAACAGTCGAATTGGCAAAGGCACGCGTGTTAAAGCCAACAGTCATATTGAAGACGCGCAAATAAAAGCAGGCTGCCAAGTGGGTCCTTTTGCGCGCTTGCGACCCGGCGCTATCCTTGAGAATGGCGCACAAGTGGGTAACTTTGTTGAAATGAAAAAATCACGTTTAGGTGAGGGCTCAAAAGCCGGTCACCTAACTTATTTGGGTGATACCGAGGTTGGACGCAATGCGAACATTGGCGCCGGCACTATCACCTGCAACTATGATGGTGTTAATAAGTCTAAAACCATCATTGGCGATGGCGCGTTTATCGGTTCAAACAGTTCATTAGTGGCACCGGTAACGATTAGCAAGGAAGCAACGGTAGGCGCTGGCTCAGTGATTACACGGGATGTAGGTGATAACGAATTGGCGGTCGCTCGTGGAAAACAGCGAAATATTGAGGGCTGGCAACGACCTCAAAAGAAGGAAAAATAATTATGTGCGGTATTGTAGGAGCGACGTCTGAACGACGTGTAAGCGGAATTTTATTAGAGGGCCTGAAGCGGCTTGAGTATCGTGGTTATGATTCAGCGGGAATCGCTGTTATCGATAAGTCTCAGCACTTACAAACCATAAAACGTACAGGTAAAGTGCAAGCGTTGGCGGACGCGATTGAAGAGACGCCAGTAGACGGAACCATCGGAATTGCACATACGCGTTGGGCGACCCATGGTGGCGTGACCGAACGCAATGCTCACCCTCACCTATCAGAGCACGAAATTGCAGTGGTGCATAACGGCATCATCGAAAACCATGAGACTTTGCGCGAGCAACTACAAGCGTTGGGTTACGAGTTTGTAAGCCAGACTGACACCGAAGTGATTGCTCACCTTATCCATCATGAACGCAAAACTCACAACGACCTACTCGATGCGTTAAAAGCCGCTGTAAGGCAGCTTGAGGGTGCTTATGGCACTGTGGTAATGGATACAAAAGATCCTGAACGATTAGTGGTTGCGCGTTCAGGTAGCCCGCTTGTTATCGGTGTTGGCATCGGTGAAAACTTTGTGGCGTCTGACCAATTAGCGCTATTACCAGTTACCCGCAAGTTTATTTATCTCGAAGAAGGTGACGTTGCTGATATTAATCGCACCGATATCAAAATTTACGATAGCGCTGATGAGTCGGTTGAGCGCGAAGTGGTCGATTCTGATGTCAATTACGACGCAGGTGGTAAAGGTCAGTATCGCCATTTCATGTTAAAAGAAATTCATGAACAGCCTATTGCCGTTCGTAACGCACTCGAGGGCCGGTTATCTGAGAGCACGGTACTTGACGATGCGTTCGGCGAAGGCGCAGCCGAGTTATTTAAGACGGTTGAGCATGTCCAAATCATTGCTTGTGGTACCAGTTACCATGCGGGCATGGTGGCAAAATACTGGCTTGAATCAATGGCAAACATCTCGTGTAATGTAGAGATAGCCTCTGAGTTCAGGTATCGCCAGTCGTTTGTGCGCCCTAACAGTCTGCTTGTGACTATCTCGCAAAGTGGCGAAACGGCGGATACGCTCGCAGCGCTTCGTCTCTCAAAAGAAATGGGCTATCGAGGCAGTCTGACGATTTGTAACGTCGCAACCTCGTCCATGGTACGTGAATCCGATCTTGCCTTTATGACGCGTGCTGGCGCAGAAATCGGCGTCGCATCAACGAAAGCATTTACTACCCAGCTTACGGGGCTATTAATGCTCACCGTTGCGATTGGTAAGTACCGTGGCATGAACGAACAACAGCAATCCGCTATTGTAAAAGCGTTACAAACCTTACCTGCTAAACTCGAAGAAGCGGTTGAACTCGATGCCGAAATTGAAGCACTCGCGCCCGATTTTGCAAGCAAGGATCATAGTCTATTCCTTGGACGTGGTAATCAATACCCAATAGCCATGGAAGGTGCGTTAAAGCTCAAAGAGATCTCGTATATTCACGCAGAAGCGTATGCAGCAGGTGAACTTAAGCATGGTCCATTAGCGTTAATCGACGAAGAAATGCCAGTTATCGTCGTTGCACCTAACAACGAGTTGCTCGAGAAGCTCAAATCCAACGTTGAAGAAGTGCGCGCTCGTGGCGGCATTATGTATGTGTTCTCTGATAAAAACGCACGCTTCACTAGTGATGACACGATGAATGTCTTAAATGTCTGTCACTGTGATGAAGTCATCGCGCCTATCGTATACACCATTCCTCTGCAGTTGTTGTCGTACTACGTGGCCATCATTAAAGGCACCGATGTCGACCAACCAAGAAACCTTGCGAAGTCAGTGACGGTTGAATAACCGTCACTGCGCTTTGGTTTATGAATGTGGCTTAGCAATAAAGTTTCATACTTGGTGTGGTGTTACGCTCATCGTAATAGATAGCATATTCGTATTGCGGCATCCTGTAATTCTCCTGAAAAATCAGAGCAGTTATAACTAGAACATTCCGTTAAACTAAAACAGAGCTAGAGCTGAACTTACGAACTAAGCCCAAGCGTCGCTTGCGACGCGACAAACCGGACGCCTTAAGCGTTCCAACTTTTTTAGCTATTTCCCTCAGCAATGAGTTGACCAACAGTTCTCCTAGCTTGATCATCTAATCGCTTTAACAAACCAATATCGGACGTATAATTATGTCTTGATTGTTGCGTCTCGGTGGTCTTTGTTGGTTTTACCCTGTTATAGGGATTTCGTTCGCCGCTATTAATCATCTTTAAATGAGTGAAAAGTTATATGATTTATTTTTTCTACCTTTTTTTCGCAGTAGTTAATAAGGTTTGTGTTATTTTTAAGCTCAGCTTGGATTTTCAATGTTGCTTTTAGACGTCCTTTATTAGAAATTTCTTCTGTTTCGCTAAGGGGCTGAATTTTTTGACTTGAGATGTGTGAGTCGAAATATTCTTTATTTAACTTTGCTTTTTGGTCTGAAAGTACACCATTACAAAATTGCAATAGGGAAGCATATTCTTCTTCACGCTCAGCAGGTAAGTTATTTAAATAAGATTTGAAAACCATTATATGATAGGTCTCATGTACGATCTTTCCCGCTGCCTCAAGGGCTTGATGAGGGAACAACTTGGGATTGCAGAAGTTTACAGGATAGAAAAATCGGTGTGTATTATCATCTGTGCTTGATTCAGTAATTGAAAAGTTTTCTTTCGGCGTAAAGTAAATCTCAATTGAGATGTCGCTGCGGGGAAGAATTTCTTTTGCAACTGTTTTACTTAAATTAAGGCTCAAGTTGGTATAACGTTCTCGGCACTGACGTTGCTCATTATGTACAAAGAATGAGATATTTCCCCACCGGGCATTGAAATTTACTAGTTTCGAAAAATCTAAATGTCTATCGAAGTCTTTAAGCGCTACATTAGTTTTGGAAGATTGAAACGCCGAAGTAGTTACGATGTCGCCTCTATTATATTCGACGACGTGGTAAATGGTCTCGTAATTATCAGGTGTCGCAATTTTAGTAGAGGAACAACCAGTAGCCGTTAACAAAACTAGCACTAAGATTAATTTTGTAAGTTTGATTTTTAGAAAAGATGGAGGTAAATCCCTCCATCGCATAGGTTTTAGCATATTTCGATAACCTTTGAAGGGCCTCTACCTGGACCACAGCTTCCTAATCCGGCTACACTATAAGAAACTTGAGCTTTTACTTGAGATTGTTCTTTCCATTTAGCTGTAACCTGTCCACTATTTTCAGTTGAATTTACTGTTACAGTTTGAACTTCGGCACGGAAGCTGCCTGCAGAAAGCTGGTTATTTATTAACCAGTTTTTAACTGTTGACGGCTGACTAAATCGCGCCTTGTTATTTTTAACTTTGTTAAGATTCATTTTTAAATCCCCATCCGGCGCAGCTCTGCAGGTTGCGCCTAAAATCAATCGACGTGTTTTATCTTGCGTGCCATAGATGTATGCGCATAAATGCGGATTATCGGGATTAACATTAGCTGCAAGTGTGGGCTCTTTCTGCGTTTGTCTAATTGTTTGAGGTGTTTGATAGCTGTTCATTGCCACAACAGCACACGGCGACACCTCTCCGCCAAAGTCCTCGAAAAGACTCAGGTTCTTGTTGCCTAGCCGTGTTAACGACTCAATAGGGTTAATCGTCAGCGAATTGCCCTCTAATGTCATGAGAAAGGTCGCTTTGGCAGAATTTTGTGGGTCCTCTGGATCGGCAAAGTTTAACGATATTGTCGACTTATGAAGCGCCTTTCGCTTAATCAAGTAAATAGACGATTGGTTGAGAGTGCCCTTAATAAAGCGAGACTGGTTGGCTATCTTTATCGTCGCAGGTTCGCTGTTGAAGTCGGTTTTGCTGAACAATTGGGTTGCTTGTTGTTGTAACTGGTTACGTGCATCAACCGAAAAGAACGACGTTAACCCGAGATATTGAGGATTGTTTGTGCAGACGTGGTTATTAGCTTGCGTGCTATTTGAGTTAAGCCATTGCTGGTATTCATTCGCAGCTTTAAACGAACGACTTAATTGGTCACCGATATGACCCAATTGTTTATCGACTTGCTTTGCATAGGCAAACAGCTGCTTCGCGAGGTAGGTTTCACTGTTCGTATATGAGGTCTCTGAAAACCTAAAGGTTTCCGGTTTAATATCGCTCTGTATTAAGTGTGTTACAGGGGCGATTACTTTGAATGCATCGTACTGAGAGGAATCCGGTCTATGTACGATGATGCGGTACTGTGAATGGATGCTTTGATGTTCTTTTTCAGGGTTTTCATTTGTATTAACAACAATCGTGTTAAAGAACCAATCACGTAGCTGATCGGTCGTGCAATCTTGGCATTGAATAAGATAAGTCGGTGTTTCAAGTGTTTTGCCGAGTGCGTTAAAGCTCGCTAAAAGCAGTCCCAGTAGAAGAATTTTGCGCATTGTGCTTTCTCTTTTTATAACATTAAAGATACATTACGATAGTAATACTGTTTTGTCAGCATTAAATGACATCATTATCGGGTTGCCCCTCTGAATGATGCGCTTCGCATATGCATGCTATCGTGTCATAGTAGTTGCTAAGCCAACATTCACTCTGTTGTCTGTGTCACTGAGTCAAGAAGTGGAGTTTATGAGTCACGATCACCATCATCACCATCACCACGATATGTCTTCGAATCGGATTGGTTGGGCATTTTTTCTCAACTTGGGTTTCACCATTATTGAGTTTATCGGTGGCGTCTTAACGAACAGTACGGCTATCCTTGCAGATGCGGTGCATGATCTCGGTGATAGCTTATCTATTGGTCTAGCTTGGTTACTCAACAAATTCAGTAAGCGAGATCCATCTCGCACCTTCACGTATGGGTATCAGCGGCTCTCGTTAGTCGGGGCTTTTATTAATGCGGTTATTTTAATTGCCGGCTCTGTCTGGGTACTTTACACCGCTATTCCTCGATTACTTGACCCCGTGATGCCGGTTGTTGAGGGCATGATTGGTTTGGCTGTGTTTGGCGTTGCCGTTAATGGGTATGCGGCGTTTAAACTAAGCGCAGGCGAAACACTTAATGAACGTGTATTAAACTGGCACTTGATCGAAGATGTACTGGGCTGGGTCGCAGTATTGATAGTCTCAATCGTACTGTATTTTGTCGACTGGCCTATTCTTGATCCTTTATTGTCTATCGGCTTTACCTTATTTATCTTACTTAATGTTATTCGTACTCTGGCATCTACAGTGAAGCTATTTGTGCAAGCAGCGCCTAGCGAAGAAGCCTATATCGCCATTCAAGAAAAACTGATAAAACTAGATGATGTGCAAGATGCTCATCATATTCACTTTTGGTCGCTTGATGGCGAGCGTCATGTATTAACCGCGCATATTGTGGTTGCGCGCGAGCTGACTGCGGAGCAACGAGGAAAGCTCAAACTTAATATTTCCGATGCGCTACAAGGCTTTAATTTGGCGCATACTACAATTGAACTTGAGTATCCCGACGAGCCTTGTCGAGACCATTAATAGGAGAGCGGTTTATGGAACTGTTTGGTAGTTATACTTCACCGTATGTACGGCACTGTCGTATTGCGTTTAAAGAAACGGGCTTAGCGTATTCGCTTACCGAGACTGATCACGATATGAGTGCAAAGTTGAGTCCTGCTAAAAAGGTACCTTTTTTACACCACAATGACCTGCGTTTTTTTGATTCTTCGAGCATATTAAAATATGTGCGCGAAAAGAACGGTGAGCGTTTTTTCGCGGATACCACTGATTTTGACCAGTATTGTTTGGTGAATACAGCGATGGACGCCACCATCAATTTATTCTTGTTGAGCAAGGAAGGTGTCACGCCGGAAAACAATGGTTACATGAAGCGTCAGCATGAGCGCGTGCATGAAATTCTCGCTTTAATGGAAAGTCGCGACCATGCTGTTGCTTATGAGGGGCCGCATCCGTTCAGCGATGGTGAGCTGCGCTTAGGTTGTTTCCTGAGCTGGGGACTCTTTCGTTCACTGATTTCGTTAAACGAATTCCCCAAGCTACAGGCGTTTTTAGACAAAATTAACGACTACCCTATTTTTGCAGATACGCATCCAAGCCTAAAAGATTAGGCTTGGATTGCTTTCGCACGTTTAGGGATTTCCTCGTTGAGCAGCTCAACATTACGCGAGTAATCAACCGGAACATCGATGATATGTACGCCACCCTGTTCCATGCAGTCACGCATCAGTGGCTGCAGCTCTTCCGTTGCAGCTAATCGATAACCCTTGGCACCGTAAGCTTCTGCATATTTTATAAAATCAGGATTTTTAAAGTCCAAACCAAAGTCATGCAAGCCCATGTGCTCTTGTTTCCACTTAATCATCCCGTAAGCACTATCGTTTAGAATAAGCACAACCAAGTCGAGGTTCATACGGACCGCGGTTTCTATTTCTTGCGAATTCATCATAAAGCCACCGTCGCCGCAGATAGAAACCACCTTGCGGTTTGGGTGGACCAATTTAGCGGCCATTGCGGAAGGTAAACCTGCACCCATCGATGCCAACGCATTATCGAGTAACACGGTATTTGGCTGGCGCGCTGGATAATTGCGAGCGAACCAGATTTTGTAGATACCATTGTCCAACGCAATGATACCGTCGTCTGGCATGACTTCTCTCACCTCTTCTACTAGGCGCTGAGGTAACATAGGGAAAGCTTCGTCATGCGCACCTTCATCGGTGTGATCGCGCATATGCTCTCGTACTTTAAGCATGAACTCAAAATCCCAATGAGACTGCGGCTCGATACCTTCTTTAAGCTGCCAAATGCTGTTGCCGATATCGCCGATCATACTGGCGTGCGGGAAATAAACAGAATCGACTTGCGCACCTTGGAAGTTGATATGCACCACTTTGCGCTGATCAGGTTTCATCATAAATGGCGGTTTCTCAACGACGTCGTGACCGACGTTGAGGATCAAATCAGCCTGTTCTATGGCACGATGTGGATAGTCGCCGTCGGATACCGCGGCATTACCCAACCAACGAGGATGATCTTCATTAATGACGCCTTTACCCATTTGCGTTGTGATAAACGGAATACCTGTCTTATCAACGAACGCACGGAGCATCTTCGCGGTGATTTTACGGTTGGCAGCCGCGCCGATCACAATCAATGGATGCTTGGCTTCTTTCAGCAGTTTTAATACATAGTCAACTGACTTATGCTCGGTAATCGGCCTGCGTGAGTAACTTGGCGCAATCGGTGTTGCGTCCACTTCTTCAGCGGCAATATCGTCTGACAATTCAAGATGTGCTGCACCAGGACGTTCGTCTTCAGCACGACGGAAAGCCTCCCGTACGTGTGAGGGTATCGTCTTAGCACTGATAATTGGTTGAGTGTACTTGGTGATTGGCGTCATCATATCGATAACATCAATGATCTGGAATTGACCTTGCGGGCGGTCTTTAATCGGTTTTTGTCCCGTGATGACTACCATCGGCATGGCACCCAGTTGTGCATAAGCAACTGAAGTGACTAAGTTGGTTGCACCGGGGCCAAGAGTAGATAAGCAAACGCCGGGTTTTCCTGTCAACCTCCCGTAGGTTGCCGCCATAAAACCTGCCGCCTGTTCGTGACGCGTCAATACCAGTTCGATGGATGAATTTGAGAGAGACTCAAGTAGATCGAGATTCTCTTCTCCTGGGATTCCAAACACATATTCCACACCCTCATTCTCGAGAGCTTTTACCATGAGGTCCGCCGCTTTCACTTAGACACTCCTTTTAAATTCACATGAATACTAAGGTGCTACGTTATGACAGGCGATTATGATCAAAAAAGGGCGGTGCTCAGACCGCCCTTTTATTTAAAGTGTTGCGCCTCAATTACGAGTTGTCTTCACCTGATGTCATATCTTGAAGACGTGTACGCAGCTCTTCATCGCTTTGAGCACGCTGAATGATCATGTTGTACTGCTGCGGTGTTAGACCTGAATCTTCCACTGCTGCGATCATTTCTTTTTGTGCTTCTTGCTGGATGCTACGTGCTTGCTCTTGATTTTCAGCATTTTGGAACTTGTCACGATATTTTGTCGTCACTTTTTGTACGTCTTCCATTGCTGCAACAAATTTCACCAACATGCCTTCAGTGATTTTTTGTTGAGCTTGCTGTTGAGCCATCTGATTCTGCATAGCGTTATCTTGAGTTTGCGCTGCTGCAGCAGTCGTGGCTAAAGTCATTGCTGATGCTAATGCAATCATTGTCTTTTTCATGATGAACTCCTGTTGTTCAAAAAAACTTGTTCGATAAGACTAAAGCGAAGACCATGCCAACTTCTTAACATTATGAAAAATAAGGGAAAAATAAATATCGAAAATCATACAAAGAAAACTTACAGTTTCTTATGTATCCTTTTGATACACACAAAGGAGGTAATGTGACAAAAAGATACACCTTACCGCTTTCAAGTATTCAGCGCCGCTTGTTACTGTATGTGGTCATTCCGATGCTCTTGATTTCTGGGGCTGCGATAACGTTTGGGTTGAATATTGCGGGTCAACAAGAGGAAGAGCGGCTTAAAACCGATCTTAAATTGATTGGTCGGGCAATTAGTCTGCCCATCAGTGATGCGTTGTTAAATAATGATTTAACCACTGTGCAAGCCAATCTAGACTCAGTATTCAATATTGGCCGTGTTTACGGCGCCTCAGTTTACGACGTGAACGGTCAACAAGTGGCCGAAGCCGGTGTGACAGAAACTGACTTATCCGATAGTTGGTTGGCGCGACAAACAGTTCAAACTGGGGTGTCACAAGATGATTATCGTCAAGTTGAGGGACGTGAAGTATTCTCACAGTTTCTCCCGATTGTCGATCGTGGAGGCCGTATTATTGGCCTTCTGCAAATCAATCGACGCGCCAGCGACTTTGATGAACGGTTCGAGCAACTCAGCCAAGTAGCGTGGGTCAGTTGGTTTATTTTTGCAGTGGTGACTATCGCGGTGTTGGTGTTTGGTCATTATCGCGGTGTAGGGCGTCATGTTCTGTATCTTCGAAATATTATGCAACAAGTCGCACAAGGACGGCGCGATGTGCGCGTAAACACTCAAGGACCGAGCGAAATTGTAGCCATTAGCCAAGGGCTGAATGAGATGCTTGAGGCGGTGACGCGAGCAGAGCATGAAATTCGTGACAGACGACAAGAAGAGCAACGCTTGAACGAAGCTTTGCGCGCGCAAGAGAAAATGGCTGCGATCGGCTCAGTATCGAGTGGGGTTGCTCACGAGCTTGGTGCGCCGCTCACGGTGATCGATAATCGTGCTAAAAAGCTGTTGAGACATGCGACTAGCGATGACGATAAACGTCAGTTGAAAGCTATTCGGGGTCAAGTTCACCGGCTAACAAGATTGGTTAATCAACTACTCGCCTTTTCTCGCACGCCTGTGAGCGAACGCCAACAAGTGCCGATTAAATCACTGATAGAGCGCGCTCGCACTAGTGTGGGATTTGAGCTTGAGAATGATGATATCCAATGTGTCGTTGAGTATCAGGGCGATGAAGTTGTTAAGGTTGATGTATCCCGTATGGAGCTGGCATTAGTGAATGTGCTACGAAACGCGTATCAAGCGGCTAAATCAGAGGTGCGTATTGCCGTGAGTCAAACACCAAGCGCGACGGCTATTATGATAATGGATGATGGTGACGGACTTACTCAAAGCGCTCAGACGCATGCTACTTCGCCTTTTTACAGCAGTAAAACAACAGGTGAAGGGACAGGGTTGGGATTGACCATCGTGCAACACATCATGAGCGATCATGACGGCCAATTAAAGCTTAAAAACCGCGTTCAGGGCGGTTGTTGCGCGACTTTATTACTTCCTCACATAGGACTCAGATCAGGAGATTCAAATGACAGCTAATACAGCGCAAATCGCAGTTGTTGAAGATGATTCAGCGCTACGTGAGCTACTTGTTGAGGAGCTTGAAGCTGAGAACTATAAAGTTTTTGCTTTTCCATCAATCGAAGACTATCAAGCTGAGTTACCTTCAGTTGATGTCGTTGTCAGTGATATTCGCCTACCGGGATCCTCAGGTTTGTCGCTGCTGAAGCACGTCACTGAGGTCGGCGCGCCCGCACTCATCCTCATTACCGCGTTCGCTACTGTCGATCAGGCGGTTGATGCGTTAAAACACGGTGCGGCTGACTTCTTGACCAAGCCACTTGATGTTGAGCACCTGCTTCTGAGTGTGCAACGTGTGTTGGAGCACCGTCTATTAAAGCAAGAATTGACTCGTTTTAAGTCGCAGCGAAAAGGACCCGCAGGACTTATCGGTCAAAGTCCAGCAATGCGTAAGTTGTATCATCAAATTGAGCGACTCGGCACAGCCGATGGCAGTGTACTTATTACCGGCGAATCTGGCACCGGTAAAGAGCTGGTTGCACGCGCAATCCATGAGCTTAGCGAGCGGCGCGACAAACCTTTTCAAGCAGTGAACTGCGCGGGCATTCCCTCAGAACTGATGGAAAGTGAGTTTTTTGGTCATACGCAAGGGGCATTCACTGGCGCTCAAGGCAAACGCTTGGGGCTGTTCAAACAGGTTGATGGTGGCACTCTACTGCTTGATGAAATCGGTGAAATGCCGTT
>NZ_DEYI01000052.1:584-19978 GCF_002364475.1 Idiomarina sp. UBA3162 | reverse complement strand
GAAAATTAACGAAGAGTTTCAACGTCCTTTCAGCCCGACTCACGAAAATGTTGCAGCGTTGAATTTACATCCTGAACAACCCAAAGAGCGTCTGGCGGCAGACTTACGTCGTGCGTTCTCAGCTATCGTCGCGGGCAATGTAAAAGACGAAGGTATTCGTCAGATACGGAAACACGGTGTGTTTAGTATTCACGGTGAACAACGTCTGATGAAACGTCTGGATGAGTTATTAAGAGCCTTTGTAGAACAAGGTCGCATGAAGCTCCCAGGCTCTGTCTACCACCCGTGTTACAAAGTCATAACGGATTAGTTTAATGCGCAAGCTGGCTTTGGTATTTATTGTCGGAATTGTCGGTTATATCGCTGTGTTAGGCTTGGTAAAGGTCTTTTATCAAGCTGATCCAGCCGATATGAAATGGCAAGAACGAGAAACTTACAATGCAATGCAAATTGGTCAGCTCGAATTAGGTATGTCTAAAGATCAGGTGATCCGTATGCTCGGGTCACCTGATATCAATGAAGCTAAAGAAACCTCACAAGGTGACCTCCATGTGTTGTTCTACCGCACGCACCATGTGACTTCTGATGGTATCACCACGAAAGATGAGTGCACCGCGCTCTTGTTCGAAGATAATCAATTGACGGCGTGGGGGTCTGGCGCTTACGACAGTTATAAAGGCACCCAATGAGTCGTCTAGAAGCCTTCTTAACTTCGTTTCGTCCTGCACTTAACCACCCTACTGCCGTTCATCTCTACGCTCATTGCAAAAACCTTGAGTATGAGCTCAGCGAATATCAGTGGCCCGATTATTTTGTCCTCTGGTCGAGTGAGCATCGCGTGCAGAAAATGGCGTACAGCCTTGCGTTACAAAGCGCAATTAATATGTTTCAGGTGTCATATAAGTTGGGGCTTGCGACTTCGTTCCGCCGTTTGCTGATGACAGCAGCCATGATTCGTTCGTTACCTGCACCGCTAAAAAACGCCAACCGACTGCAATCCCTCCTACTTAAAGCCTGTTTAGATGAATCTGCCGCATCGCACCACTATGCCTATCATCTTGTTGATTGGTCATTAAGGCTCGCGCAGTACCAACTCGGCTTGGATGGTAAAGGTGTTTTGAGCAAACTACTCACAGGCAAACGACACCCTTACTACTGGCCGCTGGCTGAGGCGCTGCCGCCATCCATCCCTGGTCGCATTGATGGTGACACGTTAGCGCGTGTTGTGGATCAAAAGCGATACAGCCCCTTGTACAAGCGTGAAGCATTAAAACCACCCAAAACGCTGTTGAAGGCGATTAAGCGTTACGCTATGCAAAGTGGCGCATTGGCACCTATTATTAACGCTATCGAGCACCAACCGGCGCTACACGAAGCGTTAATTAGAAGTGCAAGTGAGCATGCGCAAACAGCGCCATTTAAGTCGACTAAGCATGCCTATTTGTATTTAGGTGCGCAGCGCGCGTCACATATTTTGGCTTCAGCAAGTTTACAGCAGCATATCGATAGTCATCGCGTGCCGCTACATGAAGCGCTAATGCAACGTTTATCATTACTTGTCGAGTTGTGGCATCAACTCAAATGCCACACCAATGTCACCTGGCCCTTACGCGAAAAGCTGGTTGCGCAAATCATTGCTATCGATCTGATTCACCATCCTGCGCTAGCGACCGCTACCCAATGGCCACAACTTCAGCCTGATACCCCGTTGAGTGCGTTTGGTCTGCTGGGCGTCAAACCCGAGCCGGCGCAACAGAAGCACAGTGAGACGCTAATACAGCGCTGGGGCTTATCGGAGCAAGTCAATCAATTGGTCCGTTTCCAAACCGAGATAACCAGCAAACAGCAGGCGGTATTCTTACTCGGCTGCATTCTACTACAGGAAATATTCGACCCACATCACGCGTTACCTAAACGTTGGTCGAGCGTGCAATCGAAGCTGATCCAACAGTTCGACATCAGCTCGGAAAAATGGCACACAATTAAACGTGATGCTGTTGCTAAGTGCCAAAGTTTTAGCCCGCTCGATGTCACTATTTGTGTAGTGAATGATTACAATCACTCAAGCTAATATTCTCCACGCTAGTCCATCTGCGGTTGTAGTGCTAGACTTTCGACATCCGTAAAATCCTAATTTAATGTAGTAGCTAGGCATAAGGAACGAATATGAGCAGAAAAATCACAGTGATCCCAGGCGATGGTATTGGTCCCGATATCGTCAAATCGGCGCTCGCTATTCTAGAAAAAGCGGGCTGTGACTTCGACTATGAATTTGTCGACGCAGGTCTTACGGCGCTTGAGAAAACCGGTGAGTTGTTGCCACAAGCTACGTTGGACGCTATTGCTAAAAATGGCGTTACCTTGAAAGGCCCATTAACAACCCCTGTCGGCGAAGGTTTTACTTCGATTAATGTGAGTTTGCGTAAGCGCTTTGGCCTCTATGCGAATTTACGCCCAGTGAAGTCATTCAAAGGTACTCAAGCGCGTTATGACAATATCGATATCATTACAGTGCGTGAAAATACCGAAGGTATGTACTCAGGTTTAGGTCAAAAAGTCAGTGAAGATGGTTCAGAAGCGGAAGCAATGAGCAAAATCACACGCGCTGGCGCTGAACGTATCGTGCGTTTTGCCTATGACTTGGCCCGCCGCGAGGGTCGCAAGAAAGTGACAGCGGTACACAAAGCAAATATCCTTAAATCCACGTCTGGATTGTTCCTTAAAGTCGCTCGCGAAGTCGCTGATGAATACCCTGATATCGAATCGGCTGAGATGATTGTTGATGCAGCATGCATGCGCTTGGTGATGAACCCGGAAGACTTCGACGTATTAGTCACCACCAATTTATTCGGCGATATTCTATCTGACCTTTGTGCAGGCTTGGTCGGCGGTCTTGGTATGGCGCCCGGTGCAAACATCGGCAAAGATTGTGCAATATTCGAGGCTGTGCACGGTTCAGCGCCAGATATCGCAGGTAAAAACCTGGCCAACCCAAGTTCGGTCATTTTAGCCGCTGTGCAAATGCTTGAATATTTAGAAATGCCTGAGCCGGCAGAGAAAATCACTCGCGCCTTAGCTGAGGTTATTGAATCGGGTGATCGTACAACGCGTGACTTGGGTGGTAGTCATGGCACTACTGATTTCACAGACGCCATCATCGAGCGTTTATAATCAATGAATGTGACCGTGCAATAGCGTTCAGGATGCGTAGGTCGCACACAATGCGCGACCTACGCTTAAAACATCGATTGGTTAGCTTTGGTTAAAGCCAACGTAGGTGTACCGTGATTTCTTCTCTGTCATGATACAAATGTTTGGCTTGAATTTCGAAACTCCGTTCGCCCTGCTCTTGCAATTGCTCGGTTATTTGTTCCAAATACTGCTTTACAGAGGCGTAGCGTTGGCGCATCGGTAGCTTCAGATTAAATATTACTTCTTTGCAATACTCTTCCAACAACCAGGCTGTCATTAACTCACCTACCCGCGCAGGCTTTTCGACCATATCACACACAAGCCAAGTGACATTACGACGCTTCGGACGATATTTAAAACCATCTTCACGAATGTGCTCTACCTGACCGGTCTCCATTAGGCTATCCGCCATTGGACCATTATCGACGGCTTGTACCATCATACCACGACGTACCAGTTGATAAGTCCAACCGCCCGGAGCGGCACCGAGATCGACCGCACGCATACCGGCTTGAATTCGCTGCTCACGTTCCTCTTCTGGCACAAAAACATGAAATGCTTCGTCTAACTTCAACGTAGAACGACTCGGTCCATTGGATGGCATGCGTAAACGCAAAATACCTTCTTCAAAAGGACTCTGATTAAAGCTGTAGGAATAGCCCACTAGAGCATACGCCTTGTTAACGAAGAACACGTGTAAAAACGGGCGCTTCGCGAGTGGCTTCTTGCTCAGTAAATCGACAGCACGTAAGCCCTGACGTAACGGGACAGCAAACTTACGACAAAACTTAGCAATAGCGTTCGCCTCGTTGCTATCAGGGGTTTCGACACGCAGCGCCCCCGCGAGCCCGAACCACTCTTTGTGAGGTTCTAACGCTTCTTTAACGACACTGACACGATCCTCGATGCCTGCAAGCTGAGCACTTGCTAAAAGAGCAAAGAACGTACGCGTGAAAATCAGTTCTTTTAATGGTAATTTTTTGGCTAAATGATCCGCTTCCTCTGCTTGGCAATGATAAACCACATAGGCTTGATCGGCCTGTGTTTGGCAGTATCCATATACACCGAGTGCGGCTGCTTTTTCTTGGATCTCTGCCGCACAATCCCCTTCAAAACCTGCACGACACAGCAATACCAATCCATTCATGCTTTAACTGCTCCAACTAATAAGCAAATCCAACCCAAAATAAATAACAAACCACCGAGCGGTGTTATCGGACCAAACCATTTGATACTGGTCAACGCCAGCGCATATAAACTACCTGAGAATAATACCACACCTAACGCCCAGAAGATGCCCGCGGCAGCGACCCATGGTGAGGGGGCAAATCGAAGCCATAACCCCGCCAGCAATAACGCGAGTGTATGATAGAACTGATAGGTCACACCGGTCTGAAATACCGCCAGTAATTGTTCACTCAATCGACTCTTTAACCCGTGTGCCGCGAATGCCCCGAGTGCAACCGCTACCGCACCATATATTGCTGCAATAATTAGCAATAACTGACTCATCATTTTAAAAACTCCTCTGTAAGTCGACTCGCCTGAAGCCATAAGCGCTCACGTAAATGACGTTTCGCGGCCGTCGGTTCAAATCCATGGTCAGCGCCCTCGAGCCATTGGATCTGCCAATGTGACGGCAACCCTAGTGCGCTACTGCGAACCTGTTTTGCAAATGGGTCGCGCGTCCCCTCAATGATTAATCCGCGACTACGCGCATAGCTCAACTCGTCTAAGCGAGAACGCTCGGGCTTAGCCGGTGGATTAAACGGAAATCCCAACGCGATTTGGCCCTTCGCTTCGAACTCATCCGCCAGTCGTAACATGACTCGACTTCCCAGTGACTTGCCTGCCAACCAAAGCGGTTTACCGTCTCGTTGTAACTCAGATAACCACATTCGCATTTGCTCAACTAAACGCTCTATCCTATCAGGCGGACGCTTAACTCCAGTTGCTCGGACTTTTTGCCAGTAGGGAAAATCAGGACGTACAACCTCAAAACCGAGTGCTTGCCACTGGTCGGTAAAAAACTCCATAAAAGGAGTATCTGGGCCACCCCCCGAGCCATGAAAAAAGACGATACGTTGCGTGTTGCTTTCACCCGTGACTTGATAGGTCGTTCCCTGTAGATGCTTCATTCTGATTCTAACTCGAAGGCGCGTTCTTCTTCGTGCACCAGTTGCATGATCCAGTTTCGAAAGGTGGCGATCTTACCGATTTCTGACTGATTGTCACGGCAGACAAGATAAAATGCCTTATTACGTCTTAGCGCCTGAGGAAAAATACGGATCAAGTGCCCGCTATCAATCTCAGGTTTAGCCAAAACGTGATTAGCTAAAGCAATGCCCTGCCCGTGCACTGCCGCCTGCAAAGCGAGGCTTGAGTGACTAAATACAGGCCCACCATCTTTTATCGGTTTTCTTTCGCCCACCATTTCAAACCAGTCGTTCCAGGCATTCCGTGTTTCATCATGCAACAGCGTATGCTTTAGCAAATCGGCCGGGGTCTGGACGTTCATGCGTTCAGCCAAAATAGGTGAACACACGGGCCACAAATACTCTTTGTGCAAACGGTAACTCTTTACCCCTGGCCAGCGCCCATCACCATAATAAATGGCGACATCGACGTCGTCGGTGAGTGAGCCGGTAATTTCATCCACGGCCTTAATACGAATATCCATATCCGGGTGCGCCTCCCGAAAACTGCTCAAGCGGGGCACAAACCACAAAATGGCAAAGCTCGGAGGCACAGACACGGTCAACGCCCCCTTTTCCGAGACCAGTCTTAACTTGTCAGTCGCCTGTATTAGTTGCGCAAAAATATCTCTTAACTGTAGATAATACGCCTGGCCTTCTTCGGTCAGTAATAGTGTCCGATTACGCCGAATAAACAACTTAATTTGCAAAAATTCTTCCAGCGCTTTGACTTGATGACTCACCGCGGCTTGGGTTACGAATAGTTCTTCTGCTGCTTTGGTAAAGCTCAAATGGCGTGCTGCAGCTTCGAAAGATTTAAGCGCGTTCAGCGGCGGCAATTTTCGCATGTCATTTATCCCCACCCATCGCGCCACTGAATTTATTCACCGCATCGATATACTTATCGCGGGGCAGTTCGTGTGCCATTAAGCCCAAAAATTCAGTAAGGTGGGTCAAAATTACGCTGACATTTAACTGCTCGCCATTATCGAACTTCAGCTTAAATGAGTGCCATAGAGGTGAGTAGTCGACCTCAGTAACATCAGCCCAGCGTTGGGTACGAGGTTGAGACCATGCCTGCGTGTAACTGAGCTCTGATTGCTTCAAATTAATTTGTTTAAAGAAGATTTCGCCGGATAGCTTAAACGCGAAAACAACGCTCGCGAGGGCAACGATAGATGTGAGTATTTGCGACAATAAATCGTTTGGCCACTCTAAATAGGCTAACGCTAAAATGCACAGTGCGAGCCAAATGGCACAGATCGGAATGGTTTTAAACAGTAATGGATACGTCATTTTCATAGTTAAGCGTCTCTATTAGCAATCGAGCAACGAATACTATAACAGAGACGCTAAGCTATGAGCCACATGGGGTTCGGTTTAGCGTTTAATTATAAACGCACACCACCGTCAATCTCCACGACGCGACCACTGAAAAAGTCGTTTTCAATGATATAACGCGCACTATGAGCGATTTCAGTCGGCTGACCCCAACGTTTCAGAGGTACCATGGATAAAGCACGTTCTACCGCTTCTGGCTTCATCTGAGCAGTCATCGGTGTTTCGATAAAGCCTGGCGCGATAGCACCACAGCGAATACCATAACGACCGAGTTCACGCGCCCAAGTAACCGTCATTGCCACAACGCCGGCTTTGGTAGCGGCATAGTTAGTTTGACCAATATTGCCCGCACGTGCGACGCTTGAGATATTAATGATGACCCCTTTCTTACCGGCTTTAACCATTTGCGCTGCCGCTTCACGACCACACAAGAAGGTACCCGTTAGGTTAACATCCAACACCGACTGGAATTGTTGCAATGGCATTTTCTGCTTGATTTCGCCATCTTTGAACTTAATCAATAACCCGTCACGCAGAAGACCAGCGTTATTCACTAAGACATCAATACCACCAAACTCTTGTTGAATTTGCTCAAATACCGTCTCGACTGATTCCTCATCGGTGATATCGACTTCATAGCCGATCACTTTTTTAGCACCCAACTTTTCACAGGTTTCTTGTGCATCACCCAATACGTCGCCGTTAATATCAATTAACGCCAATTGAGCGCCTTGCTTAGCAAAATCTTCTGCCATCGCCAAGCCTAAGCCTTGTGCGCCGCCTGTGATTACAATTACGCTATCTTTTACTTGCATGAACTGCCTCTTTATTTTTTCGAGATCGGTGTCAAATAGTTAAAAATACTTGAGAAGTCTTGTCGACCATGGCCTTGCTGCGACCACCCATGATAGAGGTTACGGGTTAAAGCGCCCATCGGCGTAGCGGCGCCCGACTTTAACGCGGTTTGCTGTGCAAGACCCAAGTCTTTACTCATCAGATCAACCATAAAGCCACCCTGATAATCGTTACTCGATGGTACACCTTCCATCACGTCAGGGCATGGGTTATAAACTTCTAATGTCCAGTTGCGACCTGAACTTTGCAACATGATTTCGCTCAATACTTTCGGGTCAAGGCCATTGGCCTTGCCTAGTTGCAAGGCCTCAGAAGTGCCTACCATGAGTACTGAGAGCAACATATTATTGCATATTTTGGCGATTTGACCCGCGCCGACATCACCCGCGCGGAACACATTTTTGCCCATGTCATTCAGTACAGTGCGTGCACGATCAACATTATTTTCAGTACCACCGCAAATGAACGTTAAGGTGCCAGCTTTCGCACCACCTACACCACCTGAAACCGGTGCGTCAATAAAGGCAATACCCGCTTTCTGCAGTTGTTCACCTACATAGATCGCGGCTTCCGAAGAGATGGTACTGCAATCAATGACCAACTGCTTGTCCGTCAATACATGTACAAGTCCTTCATCACCTAGGTAAACCGACTCAACATGATGATCAGCCGGTAACATACTGACGACAAACTCCACGCCCTCAACCGCTTCGCGAGGGCTTGCGCAGGCTCGGGCGCCCGCAGCTTCAACCTGTGCTAGGGCGTCTTTCGATAAATCAAAAGCGTTAACATTGTGGCCCGCCTTAGCCAAGTTCATGGCCATGGGTCCACCCATGTTGCCTAATCCGATAAATGCGACATTCGCCATGTTCGACTCCTTCTTGTTGTCGATAGTTATTATTTTTTAATCAACACGTGTTCAAGCGCTGTTAGTGGATGTGTACGTTCTCCCCACGGTGGATCGAAGAATCCGTCGATAGCTTCTTCCGTCACATCGCCCACGCTTGCAAACTGCCACTGCGGTTGCTTGTCTTTGTCGATAAGTAATGCGCGAATACCCTCGGCGAAATCGCCGCGCACGGCGCAATTACACGATAATGTAAGCTCGAATCTAAAACAGTCTGCTAACGATAGATCGGCACCATGATGAGTTTGTTGCCACACTAAGTGAGGCGTGATTGGGCAACCATGACTTAGATTTTTTTGCGCTTTCTGGAACCACTTATCATCTTGTTGCTCAGCCAAAACGCGTTGTGTCGCTTCAGTCACACTGCTTGCAGACATACATTGTTGTATGGTCTCAAGATGGGGCTCAACCTGAGGAGTCGGTAACGCGGTATCATCTTGTTCGGCGAGACGCTCGAGTGTATCGGTCACTTTTTGATGATTCAATGCGCCCGTATCACCCCACTCAATCGCCTGTAATGCTTCGAGCACCTGAGCTTTATGCTCGTGACCGACGAACTGATCCGCAAGGTTTAGGAAAAGAGCGTCAGACGCATTCATGGTCGCGCCAGTCATCCCTAAGAATGCACCACAACCTTCCGGCATCCGGTTCAAGAAATACGTTGCCCCCACATCGGGGTACAAACCGATGGTTACTTCCGGCATCGCTAGCAATGAGCGTTCCGTTACAATACGATGACTGGCGCCATTCATTAGGCCCATACCACCGCCCATCACAATACCATCACCCCAGCAGATGATCGGCTTTGGATAGGTCTGAATGGCATAGTCTAATTGATATTCCGTAGTGAAGAAGTTCTCGACTTCTTCAACTAATTGGCCGGGCTGTGCTTGCATCGCTTTGTACATAGCAACGATGTCGCCACCGGCACAAAACGCCTTTTCACCTGCGCCTTGCAACCAAACACAAGCCACCTGAGGATCATCAGCCCAAGCTTGTAATTGGGGCAGCAGTGTTTCTGCCATTGCCAAGCTGAGCGCGTTGAGTGATTTTTCAGAGTTTAGTGTAGCAACGCCGATGACTTTGTCACCGGCGCTAATTGTTTCAAGAATTACGGGAGTTTGCATGCCGACTCCTTACAGAATTTGGCGGTCGCTATCAGCTAGAATGCGACGTGCAATGATGAGTCGCATCACTTCGTTAGTGCCCTCAAGAATTTGGTGAACGCGCACATCGCGAACATGGCGTTCAAGCGGATATTCTTTGATATAGCCGTAACCGCCATGGATTTGTAATGCTTCATTACACACTTGGAAACCGATATCCGTGGCAAAGCGTTTAGCCATCGCACAATAGGTTGTCTTATCCGGGTCGTTATTATCCACTTTCGAAGCAGCCAATCGAACCATTTGACGTGCTGCAACAAGTTCAGTCGCCATGTCCGCCAGTTTGAACTGGAGCGCTTGGAATGCCGCTAACGGTTTACCAAACTGACTGCGTTCGTGCATATATGCAGATGCCGTCTCTAATGCTGCCTGCGCGGTACCTACGGAACAGACCGCAATATTGATACGACCGCCATCCAGTCCCATCATCGCGAACTTGAAGCCTTCTCCTTCATCACCTAACAAGCTCTTGGCTGGGATACGCACATCCTCAAAGGTTACCAGACGGGTAGGTTGAGCGTTCCAACCCATTTTATCTTCTTTTTTGCCATAGCTGATGCCTTTTGCATCGGCTGGCACGACAAAGGCAGAAATACCTTTAGGACCCGCCTCTCCTGTGCGTGCCATGACCACCATCACATCCGTTGAGCCGGCACCTGAAATAAACATTTTCGAGCCATTAAGAACGTACTCATCGCCTTCTTTTTTAGCGCTGGTGCGTAAACTTGCGGCATCTGAACCAGAGCCTGGCTCAGTTAAACAGTAAGAGCCGAGCTTTTCACCCGTCACTAATTCTGGCACCCATTCATCGATGACGTCTTGTTGACCGAATGAACCAATCATCCAGGTCACCATATTATGAATGGTCATCATAGCAGTCGTGGCTGTACACCCACCCGCTAATTGTTCGAAAATAAGTGCTGAGTCTAAACGACTCATGCCAAAACCACCCGCCTCTTCAGGGGTATACATTCCCATAAAGCCCATCTCACCGGCTTTACGAAAAACCTCGATAGGAAAATGAGCTTCTTCATCCCAGCGCGCTGCGTTAGGTGCAAGTTCTTTGTCCGCAAACGCTTTGGCAGTATCGACAAAGGCTTGTTGGTCTTCAGTTAATTCAAAGTTCATGCTAACTACCTTTAACTTATCAATTACTTCAGGTGAATCGACATATTAGGTCCACTCGCCTCAATATCACTCTCAAACCAACGCGCAGTCACGGTTTTGGTTTCGGTGTAGAAGCGGATCGCTTGCTTACCATAAGCATGCAAGTCACCAAAGAATGAACGTTTCCAACCAGTGAACGAGAAGAACGGCAATGGCACCGGAATAGGAATATTGATACCGACCTGACCGACAGTGACTTCGTGTTGATATTTGCGTGCTGCTGCACCATTCGAAGTAAAGATTGACGTGCCGTTACCATACGGGTTGTTGTTGACCAACGTCAGTGCATCGTCTAGGTCCTCGACTTCCATCATGCTGAGTACGGGGCCAAAGACTTCTTTTTTATAGATATCCATATCGGCGGTGACTTCAGAGAATACCGTTGGACCAACCCAGTTGCCGTCTGGTAAGCCTTCTACCGTGCAACCACGACCATCAACGAGTAGCTTGGCACCTTCATTTTCACCGTCGGTGATCATTTGCTCAATACGCTCTTTAGCTTGCGGACTAATGACAGGCCCATAAGCTGCGTTCTCATCGTTCCAAGCGCCTGGACGGACTTTTGCAATCGCTTCAGCGACTTCGGGGATCCACTCTTTCGCCGCGCCAACAAATACTGCGACTGAAATTGCCATACAACGTTGGCCTGCCGCGCCGACAGAAGCACCGACGAGGTTGTTAATGACTTGCTGCTTATTGGAATCAGGCATGATGACACAGTGGTTTTTAGCGCCCGCGAACGCTTGTACGCGTTTACCGTTCTCGGTGCCACGACGATAAATGTATTCGGCGACAGGTACTGAACCAACAAATGATAGCGCATGGATTTCAGGATGATCTAACACGAAATCAACTTGGTCTTTGCCACCGTGAATCACCTGCAGTACACCTTTAGGCGCGCCCGCTTGCTCAAATAGCTCAACTAAGCGTGTTGGCGTCAATGGATCTTGTTCTGAAGGTTTTAAGATGAACGTGTTGCCGCAGGCAATGGCCATCGGGAACATCCACAATGGGATCATCGCAGGAAAGTTAAACGGCGTGATACCCGCACAAATACCCAACGGCTGAATGTAGCTGTACGAGTCGATAGAGCGTGCTACGTTTTCGACCGTTTCACCCATCATCAACGATGGGATGTTGGCGGCTTGCTCAACCACTTCGATGCCGCGCCATACATCACCTTTAGCATCTTCAAACGTTTTTCCAGTCTCTTGCGCTAAGATTTCTGCAATTTCTTCTTGGTGTTCTTTAAGCAATGCCTGATAGCGCATCATCACACGAGCGCGCTCAGAAACAGGCACTTCTTTCCACGTTTTAAAGGCTTCTCGTGCACTCGCAACAGCTGCTTCCATCTCGTCTTGAGTCGCGCATGGCGCTTCGGCAATCACTTCTTGGGTCGCTGGATTGGTTACTGGAATCCAAGACTCAGTTTGTGAAGCGCGAAACTCTCCGTCGATATACAGAGGCACTTTTTTAGACATAACTCACCTTCTTGTTGTGTTATTTTATAAACCAAATTTTCATAATCCTTAAAAGAGACGCATACCGTGCCACTTTTAATTCTTATTACGTTACTCTGGGCGGCAAGCTTCTCGCTCATCGGCGAGTACCTTGCCGGCCAAGTTGATGGCTATTGGGTCGTATTTATCCGTATGGTACTTGCTTTGTTGACTATCTTGCCATTATTTAAATGGCGTCAACTTAACGCTTACTCGGTTAAAACACTGACCCAACTTGCCGGAATTGGTGCCGTGCAAATCGGCTTAATGTACTTATTTTTGTATCACGCATTTCTCTATTTGAGTGTTGCCGAGGTGCTATTGTTCACGATATTCACCCCGCTATACATTACACTCATCGACGAAATCATTTTAGGTCGCCGCCGCTTACCATTCACTTGGTGGCTCGCCGCGGCGATCTCTGTTTTAGGTGCCGCCATCATTCGCTACCAAGGCCTCAGCACCGACTTTGTCATCGGCTTTGCCCTGATTCAAGCCGCCAACATATGTTTTGCTGCCGGCCAAGTCGCTTACAAACGGCTCGAGCTGGGCTCAACGCAACATCAAATTCAACAATTTGCCGCATTTTTCGCGGGCGCCAGTCTCGTTTCTGGCTTAGGCGTTTTACTCTTTGGTAATCACCAAATGTTACCTAACACGCCATTACAGTGGGGCATTTTGTTCTGGCTCGGCATTGTCGCGTCCGGACTTGGCTACCTCGGCTGGAACCTTGCCAGCAAATGGGTCAATACCGGACAGCTCGCTGCCATGAACAATGCCCTAATTCCTGCCGGGATTCTCGTTAACGTGTTGTTTTGGCAACACGATACCGACTGGTTGAGGTGGCTGCTGGGCGCGAGCTTAATTGTTATTGCGGTTGTTTTGGCTTCGCGCCAGCAGATTAACCTCAAACGTTAGTTACATCATTTCAACGGCGAGTGCGACGGCTTCACCACCACCAATACACAGTGAGGTAATGCCCCGTTTTTCGCCACGTTGCTTCAATGCATGTAGCAAGGTCACCAACAAACGGGCACCACTGGCACCAATCGGATGACCGAGTGCACACGCACCGCCATGAACATTAACGCGATTAGCGTCAAGCTTCATTTCGTTGATTGCCAACATGGTGACCATGGCGAAGGCTTCGTTGATTTCCCATAAATCAACGTCTTCCTTCTTCCAACCCACTTGGCTTAACAACGCGTCCATCGCGCCGATAGGCGCCACAGTAAACTCAGCAGGCGCCTGTGAATGAGTCGCATGCCCTTTTACGCGAGCAAGTGGTTTCAAGCCGCGTTTAACAGCCTCACTCTCGCGCATCAAAACAAGTGCAGCGGCCCCATCGGAAATTGAGCTCGAGTTGGCAGCGGTAATAGTGCCGTCTTTCTTAAACGCAGGACGTAGTTGTGGGATCTTGTCGAGTCGCGCTTTGCCCGGCTGCTCGTCGGTATCTACGGTGACATCGCCCTTGCGCGTCGAATACGTCAACGGTGTAATCTCACCTTTGAAGTACCCTTTCTCAATAGCGGCCTGCGCTTTCTCTAGCGAGTTAATCGCAAAGTTATCCATTGCATCGCGGTCTAAACCGTATTTGTCAGCCGTGTCCTGCGCATAACAACCCATAGCTTTGCCTTCGTAGGCATCCTCTAGACCATCAAGCATCATGTGGTCAAACAATTGACCATGTCCCATGCGATACCCGTTACGGCCTTTATCAAGTAAGTAAGGCGCACGTGACATACTTTCCATACCACCGGCCACAACTACATCCGCTGAGCCTGCACGAATTAAGTCCGTCGCAAACATCGCCGCTTTTAAACCCGAGCCACAGACTTTATTAATCGTCGTAGCACCGGTACTTTGCGGTAAACCAGCGTATAACATCGCCTGGCGAGCGGGCGCTTGGCCCAAACCCGCCGGCAGTACGTTACCCATAATGACCTCAGAAACATCGGTTTCTTTGAGGCCGCTATTTCCTAACGCAGCTTTAATCGCAGTGGCCCCTAAATTAGGTGCACTGACTTCACTCAGGCTACCTTGGAAGCCCCCCATTGCTGTCCGGTTTGCGGCAACAATTACGACCGAATCGTTTGACATCTTTCCTCCAATACCACTTTACGTTAACGTAAACTTCCTCTAAGCTTAGATCTTAGGTCAACTAAAAAGCAAGTCTGATGAGTAACAAAATCACTTATACGATCGGCGAATTGGCAAAACAATTTGACATTACGACCCGTTCTATCCGTTTCTACGAGGACGAAGGGTTGCTGTCGCCTCGTCGTCAAGGTCAACATCGAATTTACAATAATAAAGATCGCGTCCGCCTAAAACTTATTTTACGTGGCAAACGGTTAGGTTTTTCTTTAGCAGAAACTCGACGGTTATTTGAGTTGTATGACGCAGACAATAGTTCGGCCGCACAGCTAGAAAAGGTACTTGAGTTAATCGCCGAGAAAAAGGCATCACTCAAGCAACAAATGGAAGATATCAACGTATTACTGACTGAGCTCTCGGGTCTTGAGCAACGTTGCCAAGACGAACTTGAGTCAGTGCGAACGACAACCAAGAAAGTAGTCTCATCTCAGGAGTCAATATGATTACGCAATTTAATTCTTTTAACTTTGGCTTAGGCGAAACCGCGGACATGCTGCGTGAAGCAGTCAACGCATTTGCACGCGATGAAATCGCACCCCGTGCCGCTGAAATTGATGAAGCCAATGAGTTTCCAAGTGATTTATGGCGTAAACTCGGTGATATGGGTCTACTCGGTCTGACAGTTGACGAACAGTATGGCGGTTCAGGTATGGGTTATCTTGAACACGTCATCGCGATGGAAGAAATAAGTCGTGCATCAGCCTCTGTCGGCTTAAGTTACGGTGCTCATTCAAACCTGTGCGTTAACCAAATCGCGCGTAACGGTAACGAAGAACAGAAACAAAAATATTTACCTAAGCTCTGTACCGGCGAACATGTAGGCGCGCTCGCGATGAGCGAACCTAATGCGGGTTCGGATGTGGTCAGCATGAAATTAAAAGCCGAGAAAAAAGGCGACAAGTACGTACTGAACGGCAACAAAATGTGGATTACGAATGGTCCCGATGCCGACGTTTTTGTGATTTATGCTAAAACCGATGCCGAAAAAGCCTCGCGTGGTATCACTGCATTTATCGTTGAGAAAAACACCCCAGGATTCAGCCAAGCCCAAAAACTCGACAAGCTCGGGATGCGCGGTTCAAATACCTGCGAATTAGTATTCGAAGATGCTGAAGTGCCTGCTGAAAACATTCTAGGCGAACTCAATGGCGGCGTTGAAGTATTAATGAGTGGTTTGGATTACGAGCGCGCGGTACTTGCGGCCGGTCCACTGGGCATCATGCAAGCGTGTCTAGATGCCGTCGTACCGTACATCCATGATCGTAACCAATTCGGCAAAGCGATTGGTGAGTTCCAATTGGTACAGGGTAAGGTTGCGGACATGTACACGCGCACTAACGCAGCGCGTGCTTACGTTTACGCGGTGGCGCAATCGTGCGACCGTGGTGAAACCACGCGCAAAGACGCAGCGGGTGCAATACTTTATGCAGCCGAGCTAGCGACTCAACTTGCTCTTGATGCGATTCAATTGCTCGGTGGTAACGGCTACATTAACGAATACCCGACTGGACGTCTGTTGCGTGATGCGAAACTTTATGAAATTGGTGCCGGTACGTCAGAAATCCGCCGTATGCTGATTGGTCGTGAGTTGTTCAACGAGTCCAAATAAAAGGAGACGCTGTGGCTATTCTTGCAAGCAAAGTCAACACCCGCGACGAGCAGTTCAAAGCGAACTATGAATCGATGCAAGCGGTCGTTGATGACGTGAACGCTAAAGTCGAACAAATTAAACAAGGCGGCGGTCCTAAGTATCAAGAACGTCACTTGTCGCGCGGTAAACTGTTACCGCGCCAACGTATTAATAAGCTGCTTGACGCCGGTTCAGCGTTTTTAGAGATCGGTCAGTTTGCTGCGTGGGACGTGTATGACGATTATGTGCCGGCGGCCGGTGTCGTCGCGGGTATTGGTCGCGTCGAAGGCGTTGAGTGCATGATCGTTGCTAACGATGCAACGGTAAAAGGCGGTACTTATTATCCGTTAACCGTTAAGAAGCATCTGCGCGCGCAAGAAATTGCCGAACGATGCCATTTGCCGTGTATTTACTTAGTCGACTCAGGCGGAGCCAACCTACCGCGTCAGGATGATGTATTCCCAGATAAAGATCACTTTGGTCGCATCTTTTTTAATCAAGCCAACATGTCAGCTAAGGGCATTCCACAGATCGCGGTTGTCATGGGTCTATGTACAGCTGGCGGTGCTTATGTGCCTGCTATGGCCGACGAGAGCGTGATTGTAAAAGAGCAAGGCACTATTTTTCTTGCTGGCCCACCATTAGTTAAAGCAGCAACGGGCGAGGAAGTCAGCGCCGAAGAACTCGGTGGTGCCGATGTACACACGCGGGTTTCAGGTGTTGCCGATCACTTTGCCCATAACGACGAGCATGCTTTGGCATTAGCACGCCGTTCAGTGGCACGATTAAACCGTCCTGCACCGACTCAGTTAGATCAACGCGAAAGCAAGCCGCCGCGTTATGATGCAAAAGAACTCTACGGCATCGTTGGTACCGACTTACGTAAGCCCTATGATGTTCACGAAGTGATTGCGCGTGTGGTGGATGACTCTGATTTTGATGAGTTTAAAGCGAACTACGGTACCACGCTGGTCACGGGCTTTGCGCGTATCCACGGGTACCCCGTCGGTATCGTGGCAAATAACGGTATTTTATTCTCCGAAAGTGCACAAAAAGGTGCACATTTTATTGAGTTGTGCGCGCAGCGTAAAATTCCTCTCGTGTTCTTGCAAAACATCACCGGTTTTATGGTCGGAAAAAAATATGAAGCCGAGGGTATCGCTAAGCATGGGGCTAAGATGGTCATGGCTGTATCCTGTGCCAAGGTACCCAAGTTTACCGTGCTGATTGGCGGGAGCTATGGTGCAGGTAACTACGGCATGTGCGGACGTGCCTACGATCCGACCCTGATGTTTATGTGGCCAAACGCACGTATTTCGGTAATGGGTGGTGAACAGGCCGCCGGTGTAATGGCTCAAGTCACCAAGGACAACCTTGCACGTAAAGGCGAGCAACTGAGTGCGGAAGATGAAGCCAAGCTGAAGCAGCCGATTGTTGAGCAATACGAAAAACAAGGTCACCCCTACTACGCCTCGGGCCGTTTGTGGGATGACGGTATTATCGATCCAGCACAAACGCGCGATGTGCTCGGCCTTAGTATCGCCGCTTCACTTAACGCACCAATTGAAGACAGCCAGTTCGGCGTATTCCGGATGTAAGGAGAGCAATCATGAGTGAATACACTGAATTTTCAATCGATTCTCGTGGCGTCGCTTGGCTTACCTTGAACCGTCCAGAAGTGCACAATGCCTTCGACGATAAAATGATCGCTGAGCTTGTCGCCGCATTAACTGAAGTTGAGGAGTCTGAACAGGCGCGCGTTTTAGTATTGCGTTCCAATGGCAAAAACTTTTCCGCGGGCGCCGACTTAAACTGGATGCGCTCCATGGCGGATAAGGATTATCAAGAAAATATCGATGATGCCGCTGGTCTCGATCGCTTAATGAGCCAACTTGATCAGTTAAGCAAACCCACCATCGCACTCGTGCAAGGCGCTGCGTTTGGCGGCGCTGTTGGCTTAGCCGCCTGTTGCGACATGGTTTTAGCACAACCCAAAAGCAGTTTTTGCCTGAGCGAAGTCAAAATCGGCCTCATCCCCGCCGTGATAAGCCCTTATGTCGTACGTGTTATGGGTGAACGCCAAGCACGTCGTTATATGTTGACCGCCGAACGTTTCTTTGCCGAAAAAGCCTTGCAAGCAGGATTAGTCACTGAAATTGTTGAAGAATTTGAAGACACCTTGCCATCACTTCTTGAGGCACTATTAAACAATTCACCACAAGCCTTGGGCGCGTGTAAACGCCTTATTCGAGGCGTTGCACACCAACCCACGAGTGACCCGGTGCGCCGATTTACTATCGAAGAAATTGCAAAAATTCGCGTATCAGATGAAGGTCAAGAAGGCCTCACTGCATTTTTAGAAAAACGCGCGCCGCAGTGGCAAAGCAAAAGTTAACGGGATTATTTATGATTCAATCACTTCTTATTGCAAACCGTGGTGAAATCGCTTGCCGTGTTATCGAAACGGCACGCCAAATGGGTATCCGCACCATTGCGGTATACTCGGCTGCGGACGCACAGGCACGGCATACGCAACTTGCTGACGAAGCCTATTACATTGGTCCGGCACCGAGTAACGAAAGTTACTTAAAGGCAGACACGATTATCGACGTTGCAAAATCTTCCGGTGCCGATGCTATCCATCCAGGTTACGGTTTTTTATCCGAGAATGAATCGTTTGCTGAACTCTGTCAGCAGAATGATATTATTTTTGTCGGTCCACCGGTTTCGGCGATTGCTGCAATGGGGTCTAAAAGTGCCGCTAAAGCCATTATGGAAGAAGCGGGTGTGCCTTTAGTTCCGGGTTATCATGGTAGCGAACAAGACGAAGACACGCTATTTGCCAAAGCTAAAGAGGTTGGCTTCCCACTGCTTTTAAAAGCCGCTTATGGCGGTGGTGGTAAAGGTATGCGCGTGGTCGAATCGGAGCAGGATTTTATATCTGCACTGAGTTCGGCAAAACGTGAAGCGAAATCATCGTTTGGCAATGACAAAGTCTTGTTTGAGCGCTTTATCCGTAATCCACGCCACGTAGAGATCCAAGTATTCTGCGACCAACATGGCAACGCGGTATACCTTGCAGAACGAGATTGTTCGGTACAACGTCGTCACCAAAAAGTGATTGAAGAGGCGCCTGCGCCGGCATTATCGGAAACAACCCGTCAGGCGATGGGTGAAGCTGCCGTCAAAGCAGCCAAAGCTATTGACTACGTGGGTGCAGGCACGGTTGAGTTTTTATACGATGCCAGTGGCGAGTTTTTCTTCATGGAAATGAATACTCGCTTA